>NZ_QRXT01000014.1:0-80614 GCF_003460065.1 Ruminococcus sp. AF17-22AC | reverse complement strand
AAATGGGAGAAAGGAGAATAATCCATTAACCTCATAAGAGGATAACTGGATTATACGTGCAGTGATATGATCAAAAAACTGCAGAAAAAATATGCCCTGTCTGAACAGGGAGCAAAAGACCTGATCAAAGGCTGCCTGGCCTGTGTCCTTCAGAATCTGTCTTTTGTGTTCCCGGTAGGACTTTTATATTACCTGGTCAGCGATTTGATGAACGGGGGTGTTCCCGGTGGGAAAATTCCATTTTATGTGGCAGGCTGCGTGGTGTGTATCGGCTTGATTCTGCTGACCACTTTCTTTCAATACAATGCGACCTATTTTGCAACTTACAAAGAAAGCGGTGTCCGCCGCATTACCCTGGCAGAGCATCTGCGCAAAATCCCTCTTTCTTTTTTCGGAAAAAAGGATTTAGCCGATCTTACCAGTACCATTATGGCGGACTGTACCTTCCTGGAACAGAGTTTTTCACATTTTATCCCTGAGCTTGCGGGTTCGATCATTTCTACGGTTCTGATTTCTATCGGTCTGCTCTTTACGGACTGGAGAATGGCGCTGGCTGCCTTATGGGTTCTGCCGGTTGCTTTTGCGATTGTGGGATTTTCTGCAAAGATTCAGGAAAATCTGAATCAGAAAGCGATGGATGTGAAGATGGTCTGCGCAGACGGGATACAGGAGTGTATTGAAACAGTTCGTGATCTGAAAGCGAACAATGCGGAGCAGGCATATTTAAAAGGGCTGGAAAAGAAGATCCGTGCTGTGGAGCATCGTTCCATCCTCAATGAATTTGGTCTTGCTGCTTTTGTGGTTTCCGCGTCACTGGTGCTGAAGCTTGGTATTGCAACGGTTGCGCTGGTGGGAGCTGTTCTACTCATGCAAGGAAGCCTCTCCGTGCTTACATTCTTTATGTTCCTTCTGGTAGTATCCCGTTTATATGACCCTCTGCAGGGCGCGCTCCAGAATCTTGCGGCAGTCATCAGTACACGAACCAACATTGCCCGAATGAATGAGATTCTCGATCATCCGATCCAGCAAGGCAGTGACAGGCTTTCCAATCAGGGGTATGATATTGTCTTTGACCATGTTGGGTTTGCCTACAATACCGGAGAAACAGTATTGAAAGATGTTTCCTTTACGGCAAAACAGGGAGAGGTTACGGCTTTGGTCGGCCCATCTGGCGGCGGGAAAACAACCGTATCCCGGCTGGCTGCAAGATTCTGGGATATTAACAGAGGAAAGATTACCGTGGGAGGCATGGATGTATCCCGAATAGACCCGGAAACACTGCTTTCTCTGTATTCCATCGTATTCCAGGATGTCACACTGTTTGACAATACGATTCTGGAGAATATCCGAATCGGAAACAAAGACGCCACAGATGAACAGGTCATTGCGGCTGCGAAACTTGCCAATGTGGATGAATTTGCCAAAAAACTGCCGGATGGATGGCATACCAATATCGGAGAAAATGGCTGTGAACTATCCGGCGGAGAGCGCCAGCGTATCTCTATTGCCCGTGCATTTCTGAAAAATGCGCCGATCATTCTTTTGGATGTAAAATGAGGTATAGATGGTAGGCGTGTATAGAGTGTATCCAGTTTACTCTTAGAGGAAAATAGGTACATGATACACAGATAATGGAAAAGAATGTGTATCTAGTTGAATATAGAAGCAGGTAGTAGGTATGAAAGAATAGGATTCTTCCATGCCGTTTTTTATTATAGAGAAAGAACAGATTGCACAGTATTGACCAGGTCATTTCAGTAGATCTGCTGAATAGCTTTCTTCCAGAAGTGTGGTATAGTCTTGTGCTTGGAACAGGGAAACGATACAGAAAGGAGAAAACGATATGTCAGTACAGCCAGATATCATCTGGAACGAGCAATGTCTGGGGATACGGATAGGAGAACAGGTATGTATCTATCTGAAAAAGCATAATGCGGAATATCAGAGACTGCAAAAGAAAATACTGGAACTTATAGAGAAGTATCCAGTGATAGAAACATTTATGGAAGCGGCTCAGTCAATCAGTCTGACAGCAGACGAACATCAGGCACTGCACCAATATTTCCAACTGGAGAACGGAAAGGAAATGATAGAAGAAGAATATCATTTCTATATGGGACAGGCACAGATGATTTCGTATGGTGCCATGCTTGGAAAAATCAAAAAAGCAGTGTCAGGAAAGGACGAAAGTGATACAAAGAAATTACTGGAACTGCTAATGGATACCTGGATTGATGAGGTAGAAAATGAACTGAAAGAAAATGCAGTGTACCAGAAAATGCTCGAAAAAATATCAAAATATGAAGATCAGGTTCAGGCAATGGGACTTGAAAAAGAAAAACGAAAAATGATAGATGCATACGTTACGAAAGTAAATGAGAGATGGATTCTATATGCGGAATCCTTGTATCAGGCTGGTATGCAGAAAATCCTGGAATTACTGAATCTGTAAAAGAGACGGATAAAATGGGGAAGCACGAAAGACACTTCCCCATTTGTCACTTCTATTCATCTTTGCCATCAATGAGAAATATGTATGAAACCTGAAAGATTTCAGCAATGGCTTTTAATTCAAGATCAGTGACATAACGCTTGTTTGTTTCGATTCTGGTGATTACATTTTTATCCATATCGTAACCAGCTAACTGGAGTTTATAGGCAAGATCACGCTGAGACATATTGTGGGTCTTGCGAAGTTCAATCAATCGCTGGCTAATCAGATTCTTCTCACCAGACTGTGTCCTTGGCTTTGGCATCTTAAATCTCTTCCTCTCTGGTAAACAGATGGTTTGTCTCACTTTTTGCACCATCTGTATTGATTTTAACGATTGGACAAGGTAGAATCGGTTGTAAAAGTGAGACAAGGACAGAAGAGAAGGGAGAAATATATGGAGCAGGCAAAAATAGAACAGCTTGCATTTTTATATTTATGCAGCGAGCATGATAAAAGGTTATTGCTGAAAAAAGAAAAAATGCCGTTAGCTGATTTTGACAGGTTGACCTACTTGATTTACCATTTAGGTTTTAAGGAATATCATATAAAAGTATGGATGGAATTTGCTGGGGACTTCCAAAAGGAATGGGATTGCCTGGAAGCACTTCAGGAAACAGGTGGGCGTGTTGGAAACATAGATAGTACAGAATCAGAAGTTAAACTCCATGAGATGTGGATTCAGGATTTTTGCAAAAGCACACCAAAAGAGATCGGAGAGTGGATACAAGACCTAGATTATAAATAAAAAATATGATATCATTAGTGGTAGAAATCGAATTTTGTTAGGAAATGACACAATAATGAGTAGTGATAAAGAAATTGCTCATAGCATTGCGATATATATAAAGCTATAGGGGGATGTTATGACAGAACAGCAGTATAAGGATTTATTGATAGCAACAGCAAAGATGAGTGATTATGAGCATAAAGATGAGGTGGTGGAGGCGCTTAAAGTTGCTTCTGTTTCATTTCAAAAGGAATGGGCTTTTACATATCATTTGCCTGATCATCGTCAAGAGTATATTATTATTAGCGTTGTTCCAGATAAATTAATTGTCTTGAAAGAACATGAAGATTTTGTTGATGATTTGTGCAAACAGGTTTATGAACCAAACGATTATAATGAGTATAGCGGATTGGTATTAAAACCCGGAATACTTAATATTGCACCAGAAGAAGTAAGCCAAGAGATACTTTTTGATGATATACAAAATCGGATAATTGATGAAATTCGAGAAGCAAAGTTCTCAATTTGGATAGCAATGGCATGGTTCACCAATAAAAAAATATTTGATGAATTATTGAAAAAAAGAAATGAAGGGTTAGATGTAAAAATTATTATTGATAATAATCGTGTTAATAAGGAGAAACCTTCGTTCACTTTGGAAGATCACTTTGAGGTTTATCGGGTGGATGTGATGTCAGAGCGGTACAAAAATATAATGCATAGGAAGTTTTGTGTGATCGATTTAGAAGTTGCAATGCACGGTACTTTCAATTGGACAAACGCTGCAAACTATAATAAGGAACATTGGGATGTAGATCATAATAGAGAAACAGCAAAAACATTTGCAGAAGAATTTGTGAAAATGAGAAGAGATGCTGAATTGTCGATGTTGTGGCTTGATTTTTGAATGGAGTATGTTCATGGATTTAAAAGAATTTTATTTTCAAAATATAAAGGAATCCGAATACCATTATCGTTTTCTGGAATCTGTTAAAAAGGTAAATTATACATATAATATTTTTTATGGTGAAGAAGAAACTCAGAATTATCAATTTGAGATTTATGATGTTGAAGAAGCAATAACGAAATTTAAAGAACTGTGTCAGCCAGATGTTGATTTTTCAGGTGAAAATAAATGTTGGTTTTATCTAATAACATATTATCTACATATGCTCGGTTATGAGATAAAAGAGTTTCCTAGAATACTAGCAAGACCCCCTGTTGATCCAACAGACTTTACATATAGAGATATTAGAAATCGAATTATTGCTCTAGGTGGAGATGATAATGGAACTGTTCGTTATGCGACTAGAAGAACCTTTGTAGCAGATCTGACATTTGAGCAAAAGTCTTGTAATATTGAAGTGAACGATTCTATAAATCAGAAATTTATTGAAATTTCTACTAGACAGGCATCTTTCAATAGTATGCATATAGATGAAAAAATTGCTGAGATTGCAAACCTTATTGAAAACCTGTTGAAACAAGATGGAAAATTTATCACACCAGAATATGAAGATGTATGTTGTGGCTTCATTGACGATACGATAGTAAAGAATTATAGAAAGAAAATGCAGTGCTTTAGACATTGCACAGATGAAGCAATAGAGGAAAGAAAGACATACTCCGAAGAACAAAAAAAATTCCTTGTTGATTATGGACTTACAATGGTAAAAGCTATTCATGAATTGGTGAAATAAAGAATAGTAACATAGGCAGCTAGTAGGAACATTTTAAAGCAGTATTTATGTGCTACAAGAACAGAAATAGAGAATCCAAGTTATAAATTAATTAAAAGTGATAGCATACAGTTATGCATATTTGTTTGTAAATATACATAACTGTATTTTTTATTACGGGCAGGGCTCTTCGGGGTTCTGCCCTTTTTCTCTTTTTCCAGACCGAAAGACCACCTGCTGGAAAAGAACAAAGAAAACCAGAAAGGATGTGGTGACTTATCATTATAGGAATTGACCATGGATATTATGCCATCAAAACTCCCCATGTGTGCTTCCCGACAGGATTGACCGGGTATGATTACGAGCCGTACACCATGCAGAATGTCCTGCAGTACAATGGGAAATTTTATGTGTGTGGAACCGGGCGGCAGACGCTGGTGAGAAGCAAGACTTCCAATGACAATTATTATCTTTTGACAATGGCAGCTATTGCTCAGGAAATCCGCTATCGCCGGGGAGAGAGGAAAACAGATGTGGTTCTGGCAGCCGGCCTCCCACTGGCAAGTTTTGGCAGGGAGAAAAAAGGTTTCCGGGAATATCTGTTTCGGAAAGAGCAGCCTCTGCGTTTCCGGTACGAGGATGAGAGCTATGAGATCCGGATTCAGGATGTAAAACTGTTCCCACAGGGATACTCTGCCCTGGCTCTTCACCCGGAATGTGTTCGGGATGAGCCTTCTGTTCTTCTCGCAGATATCGGTGGCTGGACCGTAGACCTGATGCGGCTGGACAACAGTGTTCCAAATGCCGCTACCTGCCGCAGCCTGGAACTTGGTGTGATCCGGTGTGTGGATGAGATCACCGAGCAGGTACGCAGAAATACCGGACTGTCTGTAACGGATATTCAGATCGAACGTGTTCTGAACGGCCAGAGCTGCAGCATGGACCCGGCCGCAAAAGAAATCATTGTCCGGCAGGGAAGACTCTACACGGAGAAAATACTGTCTGCAATTATGGAAGCCGGGTTCGATCTGAAGGCAATTCCGTCCGTGATCATGGGCGGTGGAGCCAGCATTCTGAAACGGCACGTGACACCGCAGGACAGGCTGTGTCGGCAGATTTACCTGACAGACATACACGCCAATGCTTCCGGCTATGAGCGGATTGTGGGGCAGATGTGCGCGAAGTAAAGAGACCCGTTTTCTCGTTCCGCCTGAACCTTGATAACCCAGATCACAAAAAGGCATGGGAGATCCTGCAAAGTGTTCCAGATGGACAGAAGAGCAGCTATCTGGTTCAGGTGATTTTAAAAGATCAGGAAAACAACCAGCTGGAGAAAAGCATCCGGCAGGCAATCCGGGAAGAACTGGCAGGTGTTTCCATTTCTGGCTCCGGGGAGAGGGTTTCAAAAAAGGAAGAAATCCCGTCCCAGATGCTGGATTTTCTCTCCGGGCTTGAGGATGCATTCTGAAAAAGTCAAGTCTTTCCTGGTGATAAAATAGCCAAATTTCAAGCAGTCAAATTAGTATAAATCACGGATTTTTGAAAGGGGTGATGCCTATTGAATGTTATTGGATCTGCATCCTTTGGGAGCTTTTGAGAGCCTCATATTCGTTGGGTATTGTGAATAGCTTTCTGTCATGTTTTAGGGTATGTTGTATGTAGAAAAAAGAAAGGAGAACGAACACAATGGAGATGAAAAACATATGCGGAAAAATTCCGGTAGAGCTGCATGAAAAGCTAAAACTGGAAGTCGAAGAGTTAGGAATCAGCATACCAAAATACCTTGAAATGGTAATCGAAGAACACATGACAAGAAAAGGAGAAAAGACGAACATGGCAGATTTAAGAACAGTAGCAGTACAGGTAACCGAGGATTTATTTTCCAGACTGAAAGCAGTCCTCGCCAGGAATGGCATGAAACAGAAAGACTTCTTAATCGGGCTTATCGAAGATGCAATCGAAAAAGAAGAAGCCAAATGGAAAGCAGAGTCAGAGGAAGCCGAAGAAACAGAAATGGAAGATCCTGAGACTGCGAAATCAGAACCGGATGAAGAGTCAGCAGAACCTGAAGCAGAAGAGCCTGAGACAGAAGCACTGGAAGCTGAAACAGACGGAGAAATGACAGAACCGGACGAAGCTGAAGCAGATGAAGAGCCGACAGAGCCAGAAAACGAAGAGCCAGCGGAAGCAGAGCCAACAGAACTGGAAACCGAAGAAGCAGAAGAATCTGAGCCAGAGGAAGCGGAATCAGAAGAATAGACATCACAAAACAGAAACCAAGAGACGGAAACGGTGCAGAGAAATCTGCACTGTTTTTTTCACAGCGAAGGGAGGCTGATAGCCGGAACAATTCGATTTTTTGACCTGTTCAGTGGAATCGGAGGATTCCGAGAAGGGCTGCACAGGGCAGGGGGCTTCACCTGTGTCGGACACTGTGAAGCAGATGCATATGCAGACCACAACTACCGGGTGCTGTTTGATACGGAAGGAGAGTGGTTCTGCAATGACGCAAGAAATATTGAAACAGAACGAATGCCGGACTTTGATCTTTTATGTGCGGGATTTCCTTGCCAGGCATTCTCAATCGCTGGACGAAGGGAAGGATTTGCCGATGCAAGAGGAACCCTTTTCTTTGAAGTTGCCAGACTGGTTGCAGACAAACGACCTGCGTATTTTCTCCTTGAAAACGTACCCGGTCTGCTTTCGCATGACAAAGGGCGGACGTTTCACACCATCCTCAGTACGCTATCTGAACTGGGGTATCATGTCGAATGGAAAGTGCTTAACAGCAAGGATTTCGGAGTCCCCCAGTCAAGGAAGCGGGTGTATATTGTCGGATATCTTGATGGAAGATGTGCCGGAAAAATATTACCTTTCCCAAAAGCAAATGGAACAGCTCTTATACAAGTCCATGCTGGCAAACAGGGAGAAAGAGTCTACGCAGAAGAAGGACTGAGCTGCACGCTGACCAGCGGGGCTGGTGGTATGGGCGGCAAGACCGGATTATACGAAGTCGGTATCCCAATCAAGGAAAACACCCGAAAAGGATACAAGATGGCCTACGAGGGGGACAGCATCGATCTCGGATATCCGGGAATCAACAGCCGCAGGGGAAGAGTCGGGCATGAGATCGCCCATACCCTGACGACCGGAAACCAGCAGGGAACACTGCATTTTGTAGATATCTCCCCTCCGCCGCTGGTGACAGACGTTGCAAGATGTCTGAATACCAGACAGGATTCCAGCATCCATAACCACAGGGGCGAAAGTTCCGGGGTGCTGGTGGAAGAACCGCCAAGGGCAGTGCTGACACCGGCCAGGGAAAAAGTCCGCCAGAATGGAAGAAGGATGAAAGAACCGGAAGAGCCAATGTTCACCATTACGGCAACTGACCGTCATGGAGTGATTTACCACGGCAGAATCCGCAGGCTGACGCCAAGGGAGTGTCTGCGGCTGCAGGGATACCGGGATGGTCAGATTTCCAAGATGGAAAAAGAAACATCGGATAACCAGCTTTACAAGCAGGCCGGTAATGGTGTCACTGTCAATGTCATTGAAGCAATAGGCAGGAATTTGAAAGCAGTAGATGAAGAGATCCAAAGCGGCTCACCTGTTCCAGAAGCGAAGGGTGGGTGAAGCAGATCGACCTAAAAGACCAGTATTTTGGTACAGAGATTGAGATGACAGGTATCAGCCGCTATGATGCGGCTGTTGCGATTGGAAGAATGTTCGGAACAGAGCCATATCATATCCGTTCTTACGATTCCTGGTGTGTAAAAGATTCAGATGGAAAAACGTGGAAATTTTCAAGGGACAGCAGTATCGACTGTGAAAGGCTGGCAAATGGTACTGTAATAGATGCCGATGGAGATTATTCGACAGAAATGGTATCCCCGAAATTGGAATATTCGGAAATGGGGAAACTCCAGGAAGTGGTGCGGTGTGTCAAAAACGCAGGTGCTTTTGTCAATTCATCCTGTGGCATGCATGTCCATGTGGACGCATCCAATCATACACCAAGGAGTCTGAAAAATGCACTGACGATCATGTACTGCAAAGAGGATATTCTGTTCAAAGCCTTAAATGTACAGACGAGAAGGGAAGATGAGTATTGTCAGAAAGTCCGTCCTATGGTAGTGGAGAAGATCCGCCGGATGCCAAACAGCACCATCACGATGGAAAAATTCAAAAGGGCATGGTATGAGGGAAATGACGGAAGCTCCGAGCATTACAACTGGACAAGGTATTATGCCTTAAACCTACATGCTGTTTTTTCCAAGGGAACACTGGAATGGCGTTGTTTTGAAAGCACCCTCCATGCAGGAAAAGTCCGGTCAAACATTACGCTGGCACTTGCCATATCCGCACAGGCGGTCAACCAGTCCTGTACCCATGCCAAAAAGACGGAGATCGGGGATAACCCGGCATTTACATTCCGTACCTTTTTGCTCCGTCTCGGACTAATCGGGGACGAATACAAAAATGTGCGGAAGCATCTGCTTGCTAACCTCGACGGCGATAAAGCATGGCGGTATGACAAAAGCACATATGCCTGTCTGCAGAAGCCAGGACGGACAGAGGACGCAAGATAACAGAATAACGAGAACAGACAGGCCGGGTGGGAACATCCGGCTGTTCTTATGAGAAATGAAGAAAAATAAGAAAGAGGTAGAAAACATGAAGAGCAAATATCGATTCAGGCGGATCCTTTCAGGGGTGATGGCGGCAGTCACCATCTTATCCACGGTCATTTCACCGTTGACCGTTTATGCTTCGGAAGAGCCGAAAACGGCAGAACCGCCAGCTTATGAATCCGTAAAGGATCTGCTGGATGAAGAGGAAGTGGTAAAAGCCAACGATCTGGAGCTGGAAGTCGGACAGGAGTTTGATGTTTCCAGTGACCGCACGAATCTGGAAATTAAGGACGAAAGCAAAGTCAAAGTGATATTCCAGAAAGCAGAGAATGACGCCGGGGAGAACTTCAGCACCAGCCATGCAGACACTTACCATGCCGTTTATTATGTGGAGCCAGTCAACCAGAACCACCCGGTTTATCAGATTGGGAGAAATCTGATCGTAAAAGAGCCTGTGACAGCAGCTCAGAGTGAACCGCAGACAGAACAGGCAGTTACCGAAGAGGATACAGGTTCTGATGATGAGGAAGCTGCCTCGCAGGAAGAAACTGAGACAGTGCCTGTAGAGACAGAAATTGTTGAGCCGGAGACAGCTGAATCTGAAACAGAGGAAGCGGAGACAGAAGAACCGGAAGAAACAGAATCCGAATTTCAGGATGGACTTTCTGAATCCGAGTTTGATGCCGCATTAGAGGAATCCGAAACGGAAAATACAACCGATGCAGAATCCGGGCTGACACTCAGCGATGTTCTGGAGCAGGCAGGGGAACAGGATATTGACCTGATAGCAATGGAAGATGGGGAAACCGTTTCATTCACCGCAGTCAATACCAGTACAAGAGCAACCCAGGACGTGAATGTGACAAGAGGGACTGCATACTATTATGCAGACTACGGTTTGGGCTCCTATGTAACCTATAAATATACCGTAAAATTTGGAAACGTGTCTGCAACTGCCTACTGTGTGCAGCCGTCCAAGGCAGGACCTGGGGATGGTGTCTATAAGATCACCAAACTGGGTGACAGCAAAGCACTGGCAAAAGTATGCTACTACGGCACAAAAGCATCCGGCGAAAATGGATTTTTCTCAGAGAAACATCCTGATTTTTCCGCTGGAAAACAGTTTATCATTGTCCATCTGGCTGCGTCTTATGCCAATAACAGTAGTGACGCTTTTTCCGGTACGAATGCAACCGGACAGGCTCTGGCAATGGAACTCTACAATTATTGCATGAGCCAGCCGGAGATACCGGAAGTGGACATGAGTTTCTCCAATGCAAATGTTACCGCATATATCAGCGGCAACAGCCAGAGAACAGAAGAGATCACCTTCAAGGCATCCGAACTGCAGACCATCACCATGAAGCTGCCGTCCGGTGTCAAACTGCATAATGTGACAACGGGAAAAACAAGCAGTGCAGGTGCATCCGTGGAGATCTGCGGCGGTACCAAATTCTACTTATCTGCACCGCTGACACAGGCAGTGGATGTCAAAGGGGAATGGTCTGTCACCATGAAGGGAAGCATCATCAAAGATTATTCCGCTTATAAGATCACAACCGGAAGCGAGACACAGGACCTTGCCCTGGTATTTGGCGAGGGTGTGACCGATGAGAAATATGTAGATTTTAAAGTATCATGGGTAAAAAAGGCAACTCTGGAGATCGTAAAGAAAGACCGTAAGAGCAACAAAGCCATCGCAGGTGCAGTTTATGGCGTTTACAGTGACAAGGATGGAAAGAACCTGATCACAAAGATGCCGGCCACAGATGCCAACGGAGCTTCCAGCGTTACGATCACCAAAACACAGGATACCGTATACCTGAAAGAAATCTCCGTACCAAACGGATATCTGCTGGATACCAAAGCCTACGATGTGAAACTGGTCATCGGGGATACCGTAAAACAGACTGTTACCGATGCAGAGCAGATGGCAAGCCTGACCGTTTACAAATTAGGCGAAGTCCTGACCGGAGCAAAGGTGACCGATGATGGTGTTTCCTTTGTTTATACCGAGCAGAAACAGAAAGGTGCGGTTTATAACGTTTATGCCGCGTCGGACATTGTATCCGCAGACGGAACAGTAGTCTACAAAAAAGACGCATTAGTCAAAGCCGGACTTACCACCGGAGATGACGGAAGTGCCACACTGGATAATCTATATCTGGGGAAATATGTAGTAAAAGAAATGCAGGCACCACAAAATCTGGTATGCACAGGCGAAAGCCAGGAGATCACCCTTTCCTATGCTGGAAGCAACGTAGAAAAGGTCATGGGAAGCGTGACATTCAAAAATGACCGCCAGAAAGCAAGCGTAAGTGTATACAAGCAGGATAAGGAAACCAGGAAATACCTTCCGGGCGGCACTTATGGTCTGTATGCCGGAAATGACATCAAAGCAGCGGACGGAACCATTGTGGTCAAGAAAGATACTCTCATTGAGAAAGCAGTGACCGGAATAGACGGAAAAGCCGTATATCAGGCAGACCTGCCGATAGCCAACAGCTACTACATGAAAGAGCTGGGTGCACCAGCTGGATATGTGAGAAACGGCGAGGATGTGTACTCCTTTACCTTCCAGTACACAACAGACAAAGAGGCAACGGTTTCTTTCAACCATACGTTCCAGAATGAGCGGATCAATGCGAAGATCAAACTGGTAAAAGAGGATTCCGAAACCGGAAAGACCGCACAGGGAGATGCAACCCTTGAGGGTGCTGTTTACGGATTGTATGCCCGTGAAGATATCGTACATCCAGATGGACAGACAGGTGTTCTTTACCCGGCAGGAACACAGATTGCAACCCTGACTACGGATACAGAGGGAAATGCAGAAGTCGCAGACCTCTATCTCGGAAAGTATTACGTTAAAGAACTGACTCCGCCTGTCGGATATCTGGCAGACCCGGGAGAACATGATCTGGAGTGTAATGACGAGGGAGATCTGGTTCAGACGGTAGAACGTACCGTAACTTCTCTGGAATATGTGATCAAACAGCCGTTTCAGGTCATCAAAGCCGCCAACAACGGAAAGACCGATGCCGATCTGTTAAAAGGTGTGGGATTCAGTGCATATCTGGAGAGCAGCCTGAAGAAAAATAAGGACGGTTCCTATGATTTTACATCCGCTACTCCGGTCGTGCTGACTGCAGACGGACAGACAGAAATGTTCACGGATGAGCGTGGATATGCATGCTCCATTCCGCTTGCATACGGGACTTACATTGTAAGAGAAACCACCACACCGCACAACTTCAAACCAGTTGATGATTTCAAAGTTGTGATTTCAGAGAACAATCCAGAGAAACCGCAGGTATGGCGTGTGCTTCTGGACGAAGAGTTTGAAGCAAAATTAAAAATCGTCAAAAAAGATGACGAGACAAAGAAATCTGTTCTGGTTCCGAATACTGAATTTAAAGTATACGATCTGGATAACAAGAAATATGTAGAACAAGTGACTACTTATCCATCCACTACGGTACATAAATCCTATTTTACGGATGAAAACGGATACCTGATCCTGCCACAGAATCTGGCTTGTGGAAATTACCGCATCGAAGAAGTGACTGCACCAGATGGATATACCCACAGCACCAATACCGTGGAAATCAAGGTAGACAGTGATACCGCATACCAGGAAGATCCGGTCAGCGGTGACCTGATCATCGAGGTGGATTTTGAGAACCACCCAGCTAAGGGCAGACTGACCATCCGCAAAGAAGGCGAAGTAGTCAAAGGTTTTGATAAAGACTTTACTTATGAGGAAGCCAGCCTTGCAGGAGCCGTGTTTGAAGTTTACGCCTCCGAGGATATCTATACCGCAGACCATCAGACAGATGAGAACGGCAACCGTTATCTGGAATATGCCAAGGACACACTGGTGGCAACGGTAACGACCGATGAAACCGGAAGTGCCGTAATCGAGAATCTTCCGCTCGGAAAATACCGTGTAGAAGAGAAAAAAGCACCGGAAGGATACACCTGGAATGCCAAAGGAGAAAAGGTAACCTTTACCTATGTCGGACAGGATACCCCGGTTGTAGACGAAGAAGTGACATTTACCAATGAACGCCAGAAGGTAAGCATCACCGTGGAAAAACAGGATGCAGAAACCGGAAGCGTGGTAGCTGGAGCCGTCTTTGGTCTTTATAATAAGAATGAGATCAAATCCGGTGACAATGTAATCGTGAAAGCGGACACCTTATTACAGGAGATTACAAGCGATGAAAAGGGACAGGCACACTTCACCCTGGACCTGCCGCTTGGAACTTATTATGTAAAAGAAATTTCTGCACCGGACGGTTTTGTATCCTCTGATGAGGTACTGGAATTTGATGCCACCTATCAGGGACAGGACATCCAGACCATTAAACTGAAATCGATTAAGAAGAACCAGCCGACGACCATCGAGGTGACAAAATCCGATCTGACAACAGGCGTGGAGTTGAACGGAGCATCCCTTTCTGTTCTGGATGAGGATGGAAACGTGATCGACAGCTGGACTTCCGTAAAGGATGAGCCTCATGTGATCAAATATCTGACTGTTGGAAAAACCTATATCCTCCGTGAATCCCTTGCACCGCTTGGTTATTTAAAGACTACGGATGTGAAATTCACCATCGAGGATACCGCAGAAATACAGAAAGTGGAAATGCAGGACCATGTACCGAAAGCACTGCTGATCGTAAACAAGAAGGGCGAATTCCTCGATAAGATCACCCTGCTGGATAACGTCAAAGGTGTTGTGGAACATTTCTTTGAGTACATTACAGGAAGCCTGACAGACGTTACCTTCGAAATCCGTGCTGCCGAAGATATCAAAGCAGCTGATGGCGTAAGCCCGGACTATTATTCCAAGGACGAACTGGTAGCAACTGTAACTACCGATGCAAACGGTGTTGCAGAAGTATCTGACCTTCCGGTTGGAAAATATTATGTCAAAGAGGTAGGCACAGCATATGGTTATATCCTGGATGAAGAACCACGATATGTAGATCTTTCCTACCGCGATCAGGATACCCCGGTTGTCGTATACGATGAGGACTGGCAGAACAACCGCCAGAAGGTGAAAGTGAACGTCCTGAAGAAAGAAAAGGATACCGACCGTGTATTAAAAGGCGGCATCTTTGGATTGTACACTAGGAACGACATCCTGTCCGCATCTGGAAAGGTGCTGATGGAAGCAGATACCCTGATCGAGTTAAAAACAACAGATGTAGATGGAAAGATTTCCTTTATTGCAGACCTGCCGATTGACGGAACCTATTATGTGAAGGAGCTGTATGCACCGGATGGATTTGTCACCACCGGAGAAGAAAAGGAATTTGTTTTTGAGTACCAGGGAGACAAAGAAGCAGAAGTGTCCTATGAGTTCGTATTTGAAGATGAGCCGACAACCGTGGAACTTTCCAAAACCGATCTGACCACAGGCGAGGAACTGCCGGGAGCCAGATTACAGCTGACGGATGAAAACGGGGCTGTTGTTGAGGAATGGACATCCACCAAGGAGCCGCACATCATCAAAGAATTGGTTGTAGGAAAATCGTACACCCTGACAGAAACCAAGCCGGCCGATGGATATGCCACTGCGGAAAGCATCACATTCACCGTGGAGAATAC
Organism: Ruminococcus sp. AF17-22AC; assembly: GCF_003460065.1. Classification (NCBI taxonomy): domain Bacteria; kingdom Bacillati; phylum Bacillota; class Clostridia; order Eubacteriales; family Oscillospiraceae; genus Ruminococcus; species Ruminococcus sp. AF17-22AC. The sequence continues at coordinate 65,461 of NZ_QRXT01000014.1, read as the reverse complement.
TGTAGAGATCCAGAAACAGGTAATGGAAGATGATGTGACCAAAGTGGAGATCAGCAAAACGGATATTACCGGAGATAATGAGATCGAAGGAGCCAAACTGACCATCACAGATGAAAATGGCAATATCGTAGAAACCTGGACTTCCGGTAAAGAGCCGCATTATATCGAAAAACTTCCAATCGGTAAATACACCCTGAAAGAAGAGCAGGCTCCAAACGGTTATGTCGTTTCGGAAGAGATCACCTTCGAGGTGGCAGACACCGCAGAGATCCAGAAGGTAGCCATGAAAGATGATACCGCAAAGGGACGTCTGATCATTGAGAAAACGGACAAGGATACCGGAGCTGCACTGAAAGGTGCGGAATTTGAATTGAGGGATGCCGATGGCAAAGTGGTAGAAACCCTGACCACTGATGAAAACGGTCATGCAACCAGCGGACTGCTTGCAATCGGAACTTATAAGGATGGCAAATTTGATAAGGCAGCCATTTATTATCTGGTTGAGACCAAAGCACCGGAAGGATATCAGATGGATGAGACCAAGCATGAAGTGACATTTACTTATGTAGATGACAAAACCCCAGTGATTGAAGTCATCCAGAAAGTGACGAACGAGAAGCTGCCGGAGGACACCCCGTCTGTAAGTAACCCGAAAACAGGCGATGACACCAACCTCTGGTTTCCGGCCCTGTGCCTAATCCTTTCCACAGGCGGTCTGATCGGCATGGGTGTGGCATCCAGAAGAAAGAAGAAAAAAGGGGGCAGATAGGCTGAAACAATTATATTTTGCGTATGGAAGCAACATGGATCTGGACCAGATGGCATATCGGTGCCCAAAGGCGGAGATGGTAGAAACCGTCCGCCTGGAGGGGTATCGGCTGACCTTTGCAGCCGCAGGAAGCGGTCTTGCCACCATCTTCCCGGAAGAGGGAAGCCATGTGGACGGCGTCCTCTGGTCACTGACCGGGGACTGCGAAAAGAGCCTGGATCTTTATGAAGGCTATCCTGATTTTTACGACAAACAGGAAATCACCGTCAAGAATAAAGGCGGAAGAGAGATCAAAGCCATTGTCTATATCATGACAAAAGATTACATGCAGAACTTTAATCCGCCCGGACGGTCGTACTTGACCGGAATCTTAAAGGGCTGCAGACAGAACCAGATTCCGACAGAGCCGATCCTGAAAGCAGCCAGAAAACCGCCTGTGCCGGGACAGACGCAGAAAAGCCAGCCAAAGAAGCAGAGGAAAGCCGGACAGGAACGATGAAAATCGCGAAAAAACTTTTTCAAACGGTATGCCTTGCAGCACTTTTCTTAAGTGCCGGGTTCCTGCTTTACCATATGGTATATCTCCCAATGGAGAACAAAAAGCTGGTGGCAGAGCTGAAAGGGAATTTCCCGGAGCCGGAAGCTCCGGGAGCCTCAGGATCTGAAAAGAAAGATCAACCAGCTGGGAGAAAATGCCCGGTGGCTGCGGTAGACCTTGTTTCTCTCCAGGAACAATACCCGGATGTGCAGGGATGGCTGACCATACCGGATACCGGGATTGATTACCCGGTGCTTCAGTCCGAACAGGAGAATGGGGAGTTTTACCTGAAACGGAATTACAAAAAGGAATATGACATCAACGGAAGCCTGTTTTTACAGGCAGACTGTAAAGTGTCCGAAAGCAGGAATCTCATCATTTACGGTCACAACATGAACAGCGGGGCGATGTTCGGAAACCTGGACTTATATGCAGGGGAAGATTATTATAACGCCCATCGTTTTGCTTATCTTCAGACAGAGGACGGCATTCAGGAGTATAAGATTGTCACGGTACTGAAAGCAGACCGGAATCTGTTCCCGTTCCAGCAGAAACTTCCAGATGTGGTGGCCGTGCAAGAGTACCTAAAAGTAGCCAAGCGGAGGGAAGTGTTCGAAACCGGAGATGATTACCTGAAGTGTATATACGATAAGGTTTTGACGCTCGTCACGTGTTCATATGAATGGAGCGGTGCCAGGAATATCGTCCTGGCGGTGCCGGTTTCCGGGGCAGTGTGGAGTCAGAAGTGTTCGTAAGTACCCGAAAAGTGCAGAAAATGAGACAAATAATGACCGCATGGGCAGGGATGTGTTCAAAACAGGGGAGTATATAAAGGGTGTATGCCAGGTGTATTCAGATGGAAAATGTGTTCAAAAGTGGAAACTTTGGTAAATACTCTACGGAATATCAGCGAATGCTCTAACGAAAAGTGTCTGAAAGCCCCCAAAAAGTGTAGAAAATGAGACAAATGATGACCGCACAGACTGGGAAGTGTTCAAAACAGAGGGATTATGTAAGGGTGTGTGTTGGTAGTATTCAGGTGGAAAAAAGTGTCTGAACGTACTAGAAAAGTGCAGAATGTGAGACAGCTCATAATCCAGATCCGGCAGGAAGTGTTCCAAAAAGGAGTGCTTTCTGCTGGATCTATTTAGTTTATAACGAGCAGCGAGTTTTGACTCGTTGGAAAGGATGGTAATAATTATGAAACGATTTTATACAGCAGAATCCGTAACGGAAGGACATCCGGATAAGCTCTGCGACTTAATTGCAGACAGTATTCTGGATGCGTGTCTGAAAGAGGACGAAAATTCCAAGGTGGCCTGCGAAGTGCTGGCTACTAAAGGGAACATCATTGTGGCAGGAGAGATCACCAGCCGATATGAGCCACAGGTGTTTGAAATCGTCAGAAAGGTGTTGGAGAGTGCAGGCTATGAAGCAGATGGAATCCATATGGATGCCCTCATCCACAAACAGAGTCCGGATATCGCCGGGGCAGTGGAACGTTCCAGAGAACGCAGGACAGGGACTGTTTCTGTTCAGAGCGGACTTGCCAATGGAGCCGGGGATCAGGGAATCATGGTGGGATACGCCTGCGATGATACGCCGCAGCTTATGCCGATGCCAGTGGTTCTGGCGAACCGCATCGTAAGAGAACTGTCTGCAAGCCGTAGAAGCGGATATATCATGGGAATCCTGCCGGACGGAAAAGCACAGGTGACCGTGGAATACGAAGATGACAGACCTGTCCGTCTGGATACGGTCGTTGTGTCCTGTCAGCATGAAAAGGAAAAATCCCTTCGGAAGCTGGAGCATGAGATCCGGGAGAAAGTGCTGCGCCCGGCACTCCGCATGCTGCCGCCGGATGAGGATACCAAGATCCTGATTAATCCATCGGGCAGATTTGTGTGCGGAGGTCTGGATGCAGACACCGGACTGACCGGAAGGAAGCTGATGGTGGATACCTACGGTGGCATGGTACCGCATGGCGGCGGTGCATTTTCCGGGAAGGACTGTTCCAAAGTTGACCGATCCGGGGCGTATATGGCTCGTTACATCGCCAAAAACATGGTGGCTGCCGGACTTGCCAGCCGATGTCAGGTGTCCCTTGCCTATGCCATCGGGGTTGCCCAGCCAGTCATGGTGCAGGTGGACACCTTTGGAACCGGAAAGATTTGTGCGGATGACTGCCTCGCTGCAGCGATCCCTCTGGTGTTCGGGCTTACCCCAAGCCAGATCTGTGACACCCTGCACCTGAAGCGGCCAATCTACCGACAGAGTGCCGTGTTCGGGCATTTTGGAAGAAAGGAATTCCCGTGGGAGAAAACGGATAAGGCAGAGCAGCTCCGGGATACCGTGATGTAATGCCGTGGATTTCGGAAGAAGAGATCAAACGGGCAAGGGAAATCACCGCCATTGAGTACCTGAAGAAATACCAGCCGAACCGCCTGAAAAAATCTTCAGCCAGAAATGAATGGGAGCTGACAGACCACGATAGCTTTAAAATCAACGAGCTCACCAGCCAGTGGCACTGGAAATCCAGAGATATCGGGGGAACCAGTGCCTTAAATTTCCTGATCCATGTAGATGGGTGTTCCTTTCTGGAGGCAGTGCAAATGCTGAAAGATGAGTATCCCACCTACATCCCTCCGCCTGTGGAGACAAAGCCCAAAAAGCTGTTTGTCCTGCCGCCAGCCAGCCCGGACTGCCGCAGGGTGTTCCGATATCTGAAAGAGCGCGGAATCAGTGGAGAGGTCTTACAGCAGTGTGTTCATCTGGAAATCCTCTATGAGAGCCTGCCCTATCACAATGCTGTGTTCGTAGGCCGGGACGAAAATCAGGTGGCAAGATATGCTTTCCTGCGTGGGATTTACGATGCCAGCGGAAAGGCTTTTAAGATGGAACAGGCTGGAAGCGAAAAGGCATACGCTTTTTGTGTTCCGGCACAAACAGGATGCAGACGGGTTGCCGTTTATGAAGCCTGTGTGGATGTGCTGGCGCACATGACACTGGAACAGGGAAGCCGGGATAAGTACCGTCTGGAGCTTGGCGGGATCAGTGCACCAAAAGAAGGGCAGAGCCAGCGGAGTATGAAAAAGCCGCAGGCACTGGAACATTTTCTGTCCCAGCACCCGGAGATTACCGAGATTGAAGTATGTACCGACAATGACTTTGCCGGACGGTGGGCGTGTGAACATATCCGAAAAGCCTACGAGGGAAGCTATCGGATCATCGAGAACCTGCCGGAGATCGAAGGGGCAGACTGGGCAGATATGGCAAAGATGGCTGCCCGAACACCGGAGAAACGGCAGAGAAAGGAAGTGAGGTGATGCCTATCAAAGAAAAAATAGAAGTGGAAATGCTGTCCCCTCTGATGGCAGAGTTTATCCCGGACTATTCAGATATTGTGGATCTGGATGATGCGGAACCATTGGAAGGACCTGACCTGGTGCAGTATCAGCCATCTATAGCAGAAAAGGTTGACGAGATCAACCGGCTCGGTATGCCTGACAACCAGCCATGCAACCTGATTGATTATTTTGACCGAAATAAGGACATTAAGGAAAAAGTGGAACGCATTACAATGGCGGTAAAAGAACAGGATGGTGTTTTATATGGCTGTGCAAACCTGACACTCCGGGAGAATCTGACACCAGAGGAATACCGTGTGGTGGGGCAGTATCTGAGAGGCCAGTACAGCGATGGCTGGGGAGAAAGTCTGGAACAACGGGAGATCAAGGTAGACGGCGGTGAATTATACTTACATTTCTATGTCGGTGCCGGCTCGGATTTCCAGATACAGGTGAAAGCACCAGAAAACGAGATGCAGGAACAGCAGCCGAAACCAAATCCGTCCCGTCCGAAGCTGAAGCTCTTAGGGCATGACGGAAATATTTTCTCAATCCTTGGGGATGCCTCAAGATTGCTCAGATGTGCCGGGATGTCCGAACAGGCCAACGAGATGGCAGACCGTGTCCACAAGAGTGGCAATTATTATGAAGCACTGGGAATCATCAGCGAATATGTGGAAACCGAACTGTCGGATCACCGTGAACAGCGCAGAACACCGAGAAAAGAAGTACCAAAAAAAGAGGATACCTGCCGATGAGCAGTTCCATAGATAGAAGCACTTCCAGAGAAATCTGGGAAATAAGCAAGAGGAAGGATGATGCCTATGGGAAATACCCTGAAACTTGAAGATCTTTTAAAACCGGACTGTCTGCCGGATGAGTCTGCCGGAGGGGAGAACTGGCGTATCTTGCATGGGGATACCTTAAAGCTGGTAAAAGGATTCCAGCCGGGGATTTTTGATGCAGTCGTGACCGATCCGCCCTATGCGTCCGGGGGAACCAAGCAGAATGAACGCAACCGCACCACCAACCAGAAGTATAGCAGCATGAAAGCAGAGAATGCCCTTCCGGACTTTGATGGGGATAACAAGGATCAGCGTTCCTGGACCCACTGGATGGCAGAATGGCTGTACGATGTGCGGAAAGCCTGCAAGAGAGGGGCTCCGATCTGCCTTTTTATTGACTGGAGACAGTACCCGTCTATCACCGATGCCCTTCAGTGGGCAGGCTGGATCTGGAGAGGAACTGCAGTCTGGGACAAAGGAAATTCCCGTCCGCAAAAAGGCAGGTTTCGCCAGCAGGCAGAATACATCGTGTGGGGAAGCAACGGTCCGATGCCAATCAACCGCCCGGTGTCCTGTCTTCCGGGTGTGTTCCGTTATGGGAATCCCCAGAACCGCATCCATGTGACAGAAAAGCCGCTCCAACTGATGAAGGATGTCATCCAGATCTGCGAGCCGGGCGGCCTGATCTTAGACCCGTTTGCCGGAGCTGGCACGACCATCCTTGCGGCGACAGAGTCGGGCTATCAGGCAGTCGGCATCGAAGTGACGGATGCATATTATAAGCTGGGAAGCGACCGTGTCCGTATCGCACTGGAAGCCGGGGTAGGAGCAGAGAATAAAGAACCACAGTAACCGGATGTCTGCCAGACATCTGAAAAAAGGAAGAAAAGAATCCAGATGTCCACAAGACATCCACAGAGCCGGAATGCTTTGTGGGTGTTTCTTTTTGGAAAAACGCCGGGCAGAGGAAACTTGTCTGGTCAGGAAAGGAGATGGTCGTATTGGAACAGGCACTTGCTTATGTCTGCTGCTCTGCAGAAGAGGGAAAGACCAAAGTACAGCGGTACTGCCGGAAGATCTACGAACTGGGATATGTGCCGATCTGTCCGCAGTACAGCTTTTCCCCATTCCTTGATGATGGGGATGCGGAGGATATGCAGGCTATGCGGAGAATGTCCCATCAGATCTTAAGACGGTGCAGGATGGTGGTCGTCTGCGGAAAAGAGACCACCGGGACGATGAACACGGAGATCAGCATGGCTGACAGACTCCATATCATCTGTACCACGCTGGATGGGTTAAGCAAAATCAAAGAAAACGAATAATTCCGAAAAACGATAGGTTCAGAGGGGACGAAGCAAAATGCGACTGGTTTTGCAAGCATAGCGTTTGGATATCCAAACGCACTTTGGGGAGAACCCCAATCCCCCATACCGAGCCGTAAACAGACGAAAGGAGAACGAAAAAATGTTGGGATTTATATTTGGCACAATGACCGGAGGAGTAATGGGCGTTTTTGCAATGTGTCTTTTCATAGCTGGAAAGCGTGAGGATGAGGCACTGGAGCGGTGCCGGATGAAACCAAAGGAGATCATTGACCACGGCGTGTGCATCTGTTTTGTAAACAGCCAGGGAGAGGAACTGTTCCGTCTGGCAGACGGGGAAAGCCTTGTGCAGAATGCCCCAAATGGAGAGCGGAACGTATCCACCTGCCACTATCTGGATGCCGATTCTGCTATGATTGATGGGAAAAAATGGAACCTCCTGGAATTCGCAAAAGAGATGGAAAAGAGAGGGATCATGTTCGCCCCGATGGAGCTGTGCCAGGTACCGGAAAGGGGGTGAGGCCTATATGAAGAAAAAGATCATTGCTGCAGCCGTAGCCATTGGCGTGCTGACAGGATTCCTGATCTGGAAAAACCGTGAAATGTAAGGAAACGATTAATAACCCGTTGGAAAGCAGGTGAAGAGATGAGAAAAAGAAACCATGTGATACCAGTCCGCCTAAATACAAAGGAGCTGCGTTTTCTGGAAGAGCAGGTAGAAAAAAGCGGCCTGTCCCGTGAGGAATACATACGTTCCCTTGTCATGGGCGGCGAAGTCCGGGCAAGACCCTGTGAGCATCATACGGAGCTTTTGCGGAAAATATCCGGTCTGTGCAACAACGCCAACCAGCTTGCCCATGTAGCCAACGGCTGTGGGATGGCCGGGGAAGAGAGTATCCGGGAAATGCTCCGCATGACGAAAGAGACATGGAGACTGGTCAAAGAGGAATGGTAGCCGATGGCATACACCAGTATCATCCCGGTCAGCCGTCTGGACAATTCCATCACGTACATCCGAAACAAGGATAAGACCACCAAGAAAGGGCAGAGTGCCGGCTCTCTGGAAGAAGCCATCGATTACGCCATGAATCGGGACAAGACGGAGCGTTCCGTTTTTGAGGATGCCATCGGCTGCGTCTGTGAGACTGCCTATCAAGATATGGTAGCTACGAAGAAACGATACCACAAGATGGACGGAGTACAGGGGTACCATCTGGTGCAGAGCTTTGTCAAAGGGGAAGTCACCCCGGAGCTTGCTCACCAGATCGGCATGGAAATGGCAGAAAGGCTCCTTCAGGGAAAATACGAAGCAGTCATCACCACCCATCTGAATACGGAGCATTACCACAACCACATCGTGTTTAATTCCGTGAGCATGGAAGATGGGAAAAAGTACCACAGCAACATCAGGAGTTACTATGAGGATGTAAGGAAAGCTTCGGATGCCTTATGTCTGAAATACGGCTTATCTGTCATCGAACCGAAAAACGGCAAAGGGAAATCCTATGCACAGTGGATGGCAGAACAGGACGGAAAGCCGACCTGGAGAACCTCGATCCGTCTGGACATCCGGGATGCTGTGGCAGAGAGCTTCACATGGAAACAGTTTCTGGAACAGATGAAGCAGAGGGGATACCAGTGGAAGCTGAACCGGAAGTACATTGCATTAAAAGCACCGGGGATGGAACGGTATATCCGTCTGCGGAGCCTTGGGAAGCATTACTCGGAAGAGAGCATCCGGCAGTGGATCTTGCAGCCCAAGAGCAGGATACCTGCTGGAAAAGAAGGAGATTCCAGATCCCCGAAAAAGAAGTTAAAAGGGATACAGGCCCTGTACTATTCCTATCTGTACCAGATGGGTGCCCTAAAGCAGAAGCCGAAAAGGATCTCCCCGGTGCTCCGGGCAGACATCCGAAAACTGGATGCCAGGATCGAGCAGATGGAATTTCTACAGAAGCATCAGATCACTACCCGTGAAGAGCTACTCACCTACCGCACATCGTTGGAAGAGAGGGTACAGGCACTCACGAAAGAGCGGAAGCGGCTCTACCGGAGCGAACCGGACAGTGTCAGGATCGGTCAGATCACCGAAGAACTGAAGCCGCTTCGAAAGGATATCCGCATTTGTATCCGGATCGAACAGCAGTCCCAGGAGATGGAAGAAAAGATGCGTCTGGCAGAGCAGATCCAGAGACAGGAAGAAGAACAGACGGAGAAAAACAGAAAACCGAGAACAGAAAGCAGGTGAACAACATGAATTATGGAGGCGATGCGGCGGACCAGATCGTCCGGTATTCCTTGGACGGCGTGGACCACGGGCTCAGGCTTTCGGGTACGCTGGCAAAGCATCTGGCGGTATTTGTTGCCGCCGTATTAAAAGACCAGAAGAAAACGAGGGGCAAGACCAGAATGGTGCGGATGTTAAAGGAGAACAAGCCATTGAAGTTCTTCACTGTGCCATCTGACCGCCTGCGTGAATTCTGCAGTGAGGGCAGGAAACGAGGACTGCTCTATGTGATCATCCGGGATAAAAAGAACCCGGAAATGAGCGAGGTCATGGTCTTTGCCGATGATGCAGCCAAAGTCAACCGTGTCATGGATAAGATGAACCTTGATTTTGTAAGGAGCGAAGTCGGGGAAGCTGTCCATGAGGTAACCGCCGGAATGGAAGCACCGGAAACCGAAGCAGTACAGGAAACTGTGCAGATGCCGGAGGGCGAGGTGCAGTTTGAAATCAGCGATCTGGACGAAGCATTCCAGGTCGGTGACATGGACTTTTCTGAAGAGGAAAAGAACCAGAATCATCCCGAAAAGGAGTTTTCCGAACCGGAAAATTTTATCCCGGTGCAGGAAGAGGGGGAAGAGAATCTGTCCGGCTCTTCCTTGCACAGCAGAAATATTTCTACCGGGCAGGAAAAAGGGACTGATGCAGGGCTGAGGGAACAGGAGCGTCCCAGTGTCCGCCGGGAGCTGGAGAACATCAAACGGGAGAAAGCAGAGGAATCCCAGAAGCGGAGCCGGGAAAAGAACCGTGGACCAAGGAAAACGCAGAAGAAAGCAAGAAATAAACGAAAGGTGAAAGCGAGGTAGAAGATGGACCTGACAAAATTTTTAGGGCAGGACTCGCAGGAGCAGTCCGCCCAGCGGTTATCGAAAGAAGAATATGCCGCACAGAAAAAGCAGGAGAGGGAAGAAATCTGGGGTATGATCGATGGAAAGGCACAGGAGGTCTTCCAGAATGGGGACTCCTTAAAAGGATTCCTTGATTTTATGGGACAGTGCAAGCCGCAGAGGACAGACAACCTGTTCCTGCTTTATGCACAGAATCCGGAGATACGGCAGGTCAAGACCTTTGAAAAATGGAAGGAAGAAGGCAAGGTAGTCAAGACCGGAAGCAAGGGATACAACTTCATTGTCGGACAGGAATATGAAAAGGACGGTGTCATCCAGCAGGGGTACTCCATCCAGAAAGCCTATGACATCAGCCAGATCCGTACCAAGCAGCCGGAAGAGGCAGAGCCAAAGCCGATGGACCAGCTGATGGAAGCACTGCTGACTGACAGCGAGGTACGGATTCAGATCGCAGACAATCTGCCGGATAAGGTACAGGCACAGTACATCCCGAATAAGCGGACGATCTATGTTCGAAATGGCATGAGCGAAAATGCAACGTTCCATTCCATCAGCCGGGAGCTGGCCTGTGCATCCCTTGACCATCACGATGGAAGCTACAGCAGGGCAGGGGTATCGGCACAGGCCTATTGTGCGGCGTATGTGACAGCACAGAAATACGGCATGGATGTCTCCGGTTTTTCCTTTGACAAGGTATGCCAGATGCAGGCATTCGGACAGAAAGATCCGAAAGAACTCCGCTCCTTTATCCAGGATGTAAAGAGTGCAGCCTATTCCATTGGCAAGCAGGTAGACCGCAACCTTGGCAAAAGCGAGCAGGAATTTATGACCGATGAATTTGCCATCCCGGAGGAAAAAACGGAGAAACCTGCCAAGAGTAAAAAGTCCCCGGAACGCTGATAAAAAGGGGCTTTTCCGGCTCTTTTGCAGTAGCTTTCCGGGAGGAAGTGTGGTATGTTGTGGTTGAGAAAAAAGAGGAAAAAAGGAGGCTCGCCTATGACAAGAATGCGATATGTAAAGATGGACCGGATCATGAACCACATGCTGATCCATGCACTCCGGGAAGTGTTCCGGCAGGAAAAAGAACAGGGGCTTCCGGTGGATACCACACGGGATCTGGTTCTGAAGCTGGCAGAGCAGGAAGAGGGAAAGCTCTACCTGACAGAAGCCGAACACAGCAAATCCGTGGAAGCCTTAAACCAGCTCCGGGACACATACCTGAAAAACGGACGCTATTCCGATGGGATCGATAGCGTCCTCTTAAAGATCATGAAATCCAGATACCGCCCATACCGTGGAAGGGGAAGATGAAGAAAGGATGTGGTACAAATATACAGAAATATGACACAAGAAAGAATAGAAGCCATGCGGAGAAGATATCCGCCGGGAACCGAGGTCACGCTTAACAGCATGGAGGGGGAGAGCCACATGCCACCCGGCTTAAAAGGTAAGGTGGATATGGTAGACGATGCAGGGCAGATCCACGTAAACTGGGAGAATGGAAGCAGCCTTGCCCTCGTTCCGGGAGTGGACAGCTTCCACATCACGGATCTGCCGAGAGCAGAGAGGCCAAAACAGCAGCCATCCCGGTAACAAACAGCCGGAAGTCAGACTGGGTGATCTGGCTTGCCGGACTGCCTGTCATCTGGTGGGCAGCGATCCTGCTTGCGGATGCCATCCAGCCGGGCAGGAATCTTTTCGAGCTGATGAAGGTTCTCACAGAAAAGCTGAACCATCCCTTCCAGTTTCATTATACGGAATATACCATCAAGTCGATGCTGGTCTGCACGTTACTTTACGCAGCCGGGATCGGCATTTTTTATTCCAGTCAGAAGAACTACCGCAGAGGGGAAGAACATGGCTCTGCCAGATGGGGCGGTGCCCGGCAGATCTGTAAGAAATATAGCCAGAAGCCGTACTCCCAGAACATCCTGCTGACACAGAACTTCCGCATTAGCCTTGACACCCACAAGCACCGCAGATGTCTCAACATTCTCGTAGTGGGAGGCTCCGGTGCAGGAAAATCCAGAGGCTTTGCCCTGCCAAACATCATGCAGTGCTGCTGTTCGATGGTCATCACCGATCCGAAAGCCGAGCTGCTCCGAAAGACAGGCGGCCTGCTGGAAAAGAAAGGATATGAGGTGCGTGTCTTTGACCTCATCAATCCCGACACATCTTTTTGCTACAATCCATTCGAGTATGTCCACGATGACAAAGACGTGCTCCGTCTTATTTCCAATCTGATACAAAACACCACACCCAAAGGTTCCCAGTCTTCTGATCCCTTCTGGGAGAAGAGCGAAACCGCACTGCTTCAGGCACTGATGCTGTATCTGCTCCACGAAGCTCCGCCGGAAGAACAGAACTTCGCCATGATCATGGAGATGTTAGGCTCGGCACAGGTAAAAGAAGAGGACGAGGACTACGAGTCCCCTCTGGACATTTTGTTTGACCGTCTGGAGATGCGGGACCCGGACAGCATTGCCGTCAAGCAGTATCACATTTACAAGCAGGCGGCAGGAAAGACCGCCAAGTCCATCCTGATCAGTGTAGGTGTCCGGCTGGCAGCCTTCAATCTGCCGCAGATCGCCAAGCTGACCAATACTGATGAACTGGATCTTTCCAGCATGGGAGAAAGAAAAGTTGCCCTTTTCTGCTGTATCCCGGATGCAGACACCTCTTTGAATTATCTGGTAGGCATGATCTACAGCCAGCTTTTCCAGACGCTTTATTACATGGCAGACCGTGTGCATGGCGGTGCCCTCCCGGTTCCGGTCAACTGCATCATGGATGAGTTTCCAAACGTATCCCTGCCAAATGAGTTTGAGAAGATCCTGGCAACCTGCCGTTCCCGTTCCATTTACTGCAGCATCATCATCCAGAACATGAGCCAGCTAAAGGCTCTGTTCAAGGACTCCTGGGAAAGTCTGGTGGGCAACTGCGATGAGTTTTTGTACCTGGGCGGCAATGAAAAAGAGACACACAAATATGTATCAGAATTACTGGGGAAAGAAACCATAGACACCAACACCTACGGGCAGACCAAAGGAAAATCCGGCAGCTACTCCACCAACTTCCAGCAGAGCGGAAGGGAGCTGTTACAGCCGGATGAAGTCCGTATGCTGGATAACCAGAATGCACTTCTGTTTATCCGCGGGGAGCGGCCCATACTGGATGCCAAGTATGACCTGATGAAGCATCCCAACATCCGGTATACCGAGGACGGAGGTGCCGGCCCGTTCAATTATGCGAAAGCACCGCTGGCGCATGACGATTTTACATTTGACGAAACAAGATATGACGATTACGAACTGCTTCTGGATGAGGACATCATCGGGGAGCTTTTTTGATGGGAGGAATGCCAATGAATTTACTGAAAAATAAGAAACACACAGAAATCAGGAAAGAGACCGCACCGCTGAAGATGAAGAGAGGGCAGAAGAAACTGTTTGCTCTGTATGCAGTCATGGTACTGTCAATCTGCATTGGGGCGACCTGCGTTTATGCCGCAGGCGATCCGCTGACCGTAGTCAATAACCTGTCCACGTTTATCTTTTCCCTGATCCGCGCCATTGGCCTGATCCTGCTGGGATTTGGTATCGTGCAGGTCGGTCTGTCCTTAAAGAGCCACGATCCAAGCCAGAGGGCAAACGGATTTCTGACACTGGCAGGCGGTATCATCATTACCTTTGCAAAAGAGATCCTGGACCTGATCATGGGATAGGAGAAGAGTCCAGAAGGGGAGCCATGCGAAATGCCGGCTCCCTGCTCACTTTTGAGGATGGGAGGTGAAACTGTTTGAGTGATAACTGGATCGTACAGAATCTAAATTCTGCCTTGCAGACCTGGAGTGACAAGCTGGCCGAGATCTGGACACTGCTGACGCAAAGCCCGGAAAATTTCAAGGGCGGTGCGATCTGGAGCGTAATGACGAACATCAACGGAGGGCTCCGAGCCATCGGGTACGGCCTGCTGGTCTTATTTTTTGCGGCAGGGCTGGTGAAAACCTGTGGGAGCTTCACGGATATGAAAAAGCCGGAACATGTAGTGAAAGCCTTTATCCGTTTCGCACTGGCACAGGGAGCCGTCATGTCCGGCATGGAACTTCTGACGGCAATTTTTTCCATTGTGCAGGGGATCATCTCCAGCATTATGTCTCATTCCGGGATGGCAGGTGGAACGGTAACGGAACTGCCCTCAGAGATCGTGGACAAGATCGAAGCAGTCGGGATGCTGGAATCCATCCCTTTGTGGATCGTAACCCTATTGGGCAGCCTGCTGATTACGGTATTGTCATTTGTCATGATTCTGACTGTATACGGAAGAATGTTCAAGCTGTATATGTACACAGCCATCGCACCGATCCCGCTGGCAACCTTTGCCGGGGAGCCAACTCAGTCCGTAGGAAAGAATTTTATCCGTTCCTATGCCGGGGTATGTCTGGAAGGAGCCATCATCGCACTGGCCTGCATCATCTTTTCGGTGTTTGCGGCGAGTCCGCCGGCCGTCGAGGATACCAGCCTGTCTGCTGTGACGATTGTCTGGAATTACATCGGGGAGCTGGTATTTAACTTACTGGTACTGGTCGGGGCAGTGAAAGCATCTGACCGGATTGTAAAAGAGATCATGGGATTATAGGAGGCAAAAAAATGGAAGAACCAAAGACACTGAGCTACGACTGGCAGTATGGCCGGGAGAAATTATTTCTCCGGGTAGACAGTTACATGAACGATGACAATCTCTATATCGGGCTTTACCACATGGAAGATGGATGCCCGGAAAGCTTTGCAGACCTTACGGTAAACCTGCCCTTTGCTCCGCTGGGCGGTATCAATGAAGCCTATATCGACCACAATTTCAGTAAAGAAAAGCTTCGTTTTATAAAGCAGTATAAGCTGGGAACGATCCAGCCGGATACCGCATCATCCGGTTACTGCATTTTCCAGAGGGTTGCATTCGACCTGAAAAAACTGGCAGAGCTTGATCCGGAAGGAACAAAAAGATTTATGGAAAGAAATGGCACCCAGCAAGGGGATGCATCCAAACAGAAACCAAAGAAAAAACAGAGATCACAAAGAGAAAGGTAGAAAACAACATGGAAGTGAAAATGAATAAAGAAATCCGAGACTATCAGGAGTCAATGTTCTGGGGGTTAAGTTTCCGGCAGTGCTTATTTTCGGTACTGGCAATCCTGGCAGCCCTTGGGATTTATTTCCTCACCCGGAAATATGCCGGGGAACAGGTAACTGGATGGCTGTGCATCCTTGGGGCGGCTCCCTTTGCGGCCTGCGGCTTTTTCCGTTACCACGGCATGACGGCAGAACAGTTTGCATGGACAGTCATCAAATCCGAACTGCTGTATCCGAAACGGCTGGTATTTAAGTCGGAAAACCTGTACTTTTCCTGTCTGGAAGAGAGCCTGCGGCTGGGTGAAAAAATGATGGGAAACGGAGCGGAGCTTCTGGAGAAGAAGCGGACGAAACAGAAGAAACCAAAGAAGCGAAAAGGAAGGGGTGATGCCTTTGATTAAAACCCTGAGTCAGACACTGAAACAGGACAAAGAAAAATTTAAAGTACCGAGGTCTGTCCAGCAGGCAATCCCCATCCGCAAGATCTGGCCGGACGGTATTTTTCAGGTGGAGAGCAAGTATTCCCGGACATTCCGGTTTACGGATATCAACTATTCCATTGCCAGCAAAGCGGACAAGACAGAAATGTTTCTGGATTATTCCGAGCTTTTAAATGCACTGGATTCCGGCTGTACGGCGAAGATTACCCTGAACAACCGCAAGATCAACAAGGAAGAGTTTGAGCAGTCCCTGCTGATTCCGATGAAAGGGGACGGGCTTGATGCATACCGGAAGGAGTACAACGACATGCTCCTGTCCAAAATCTCCGGTACCAACAACAGCATCTATCAGGAACGCTATCTGACCGTCAGCGTTCACAAGAAAAATATCGATGAAGCCAGAACCTATTTCGCCCGTGTGGGAACAGATATCATCACCCATCTGGCCAAGCTGTCCTCCATCGGGGAAGAACTGGATGCAGAACAGAGGCTCCAGATCTTCCGAGACTTTTTCAAGGCAGACGTTCCGCAGAGTTTCCCGTTTGACATGAAAGCCTTTGCGAAAAAAGGACACAGCTTCAAAGACTGGATCTGCCCGGACACGATGGAATTCCACAATGATCAGTTTAAACTGGGTGAGCAATATGGCAGAGTCCTTTTTATGGAAGATTACGCCAGCTATGTAAAAGACGAGATGGTATCGGAGCTGTGCGGACTTGGCAGAAACCTGATGCTATCCATTGACATCATCCCGGTACCGACAGACGAAGCAGTGAGGGAGATCCAGAACCGACTGCTGGGCGTAGAGACAAATGTCACCAACTGGCAGAGGCGCCAGAATGCAAACAATAACTTTTCTGCCGTGGTTCCTTACGATATGGAGCTGCAGCGAAAAGAAACCAAGGAGATGCTGGATGACCTGACCACCAGGGATCAGAGAATGATGTTCGGTATCTTGACGATGGTACATATGGCAGACAGCAAGAAGCAGTTAGATTCTGATACGGAAACCCTGTATTCCATTGCCAGAAAACATCTCTGCCAGATGGCAACCCTGAAATGGCAACAGGTCGATGGGCTGAATACCGTCCTGCCGTATGGCCTGCGGAAAATCGATGCCGTGCGAACCCTTACCACAGAGTCCACTGCCGTATTGATTCCATTCCATACGCAGGAGATCATGCAGCCGGGCGGCATCTATTATGGGCAGAATGCAGTCAGCAAAAATATGCTGGTGGCAGACCGAAGGAAACTGTTAAATGGCAACTCTTTCCGACTGGGTGTCAGCGGTTCGGGAAAGAGCTTCTCAGCAAAAGAGGAGATCGTAGACCTTGCCCTTTCCACGGAAGATGACATCCTCATCCTTGATCCAGAGTCGGAGTTTGCTTCTCTGGTGGAAGCCTTAAACGGAGAGGTTATCCGGATCTCGGCAACCTCGGATACTCATCTGAATGCACTGGACATGGATTCCGCCTATGGCAATGACCGCAACCCGCTCATTGAGAAGTCAGAATTTATCCTGTCCTTGTTTGAGCAACTTGTCGGAGCCGGAAACCTTTCGGCAAAGGAGAAATCCATCCTCGACCGCTGCACCGCAGATGTGTACCGGGATTATATGAGGGGCGGTTACAAAGGGCAGGTGCCGACTTTGAAAGACCTGTACCGACAGCTCATGCTCCAGCCGGAGGAAGAAGCCAGAGGACTGGCCTTGTCTTCGGAATTGTTTATCAACGGAAGTCTGAACACCTTTGCCCAGGAAACCAATGTCAACACGAAGAGCCGTATCATCGACTATGATATTCGGGAGCTGGGCGAACAGCTGATGCCCCTTGGCATGCTGGTCACACTGGATTCTATTTTCAACCGTGTGATCCAGAACTGGAAGAAGGGAAAAACGACATGGATCTTTGCGGATGAGTTTTATCTGCTGTTCCGCTACGAATACAGTGCGGACTTTTTCTACCGCCTGTACAAGCGTATCCGTAAGTATTCCGGATTTGTCACCGGGCTTACCCAGAACGTAGAGGAACTTCTGAAATCCGATACCGCCCGCCTGATGCTGGCGAACAGTGAGTTCCTGATCCTTTTGAATCAGGCCACCACCGACCGGGACGAGCTGGCGGCACTTCTGAATATTTCAGACAACCAGTTATCCTACATCACCAATGTGGGTGCCGGCCATGGTCTGATCCGCTGTTCCGGAAATCTGGTGCCATTTGAAAATTCGTTTCCAAGAAATACAAAACTGTACCGCCTGATGACGACCAAGCCGGGCGAAGCGTAAGAGCGGGACAAGCCGAGACTGGAGGTGAGAGATGAAGGATATCAAAACCAAAGAAGTTACAACAAAACCAAAGACCAAAAATCCTGCCTCCAGAATCCCCAAGGAGCTGATGCGGACGGCCATACTGGAGAGCAAGGAAAAATCCCAGACCATCGCAAATGCCAGGGACAATGACATGGGAGAACAGTCCCCATCCGAATATGCCAGTGGGAAAGTCACATCCGCAGAGGAATGGGCTGCAAGAAAGACAGGCAGAACTGTAACCAGAGCCGGAAAGACAGCCGCACAGACTTCCTACGAGAAGATCAAACAGAGAGCCGCTGGCAAAAAAGAAGCGGAGAAAGAAACCGCCAGAGGAACAGGGGACACACAGACCGCCAATCCTGCCAGCCGGGAAGCTCAGGAGGTACAGATCCAGGAAGCCCAGCGGCAAAAGGTGGTTTCAGATGCCGTCAAAACGAAAGAGCAGAAGATCCGGGCTGCCAGGGAGACACCAAGAATCCAGAACAGACAGGAAATAGCAGAAATGAAGCAGCTCTCCATCCGAGAACAGAGCCGGAAGAAGGAAGCAAAAGATACAGTAAGGCAGACCGCCATCCGACAGAAACAGCCGGAAACCATTCGGATTAAAGAAAAACCAAGGAAACAGCCGGAGCCGAAAACCATACAGAAGCGTATCATCAAGACGGCTCCCCAGTCTGCGAAGATCAGCGTCCAGCCAGAGCAGAAGCTCCGTGCGGCCAGCTCCAACGCCCTGACAGCCCGGATGCAGAAGCAGATGGAACGAAGGGCAGCGAAGCAGGCGGCGAAGAAAGCTGCCATGCAGACGTCCAACAACGTCCGCCGGATGCAGAAAACGGCAAGGGCAGGGCAGAATACCTTCAAGGCAGCCAAAGCCGCCGTGGAAGCGGCAGCGAAAACCGTGCAGTCCATGATGGCTGCACTGGGAGCCGCCGGAGCAGTTATCGTTCTTTTATTGGTTATCATGGTCGGAATCATTGGCGGTGCGGCATTTTCAGGAAGCTCAGAGAGCAACGAAGCATTGAGTCAGGAAGTCCTTTCCTATACAACAGCTATCCAGAAATATGCCAACCAGTACGGAATCCCCGAATACGTTTCCGTGATACAGGCGATCATGATGCAGGAATCCGGCGGCCGGGGAACCGATCCCATGCAGAGCAGTGAGTGCCCATACAACACCAGGTACTCCAACAGTCCCAATGCCATCCAGGACGCAGATTACTCCATACAGGTAGGAATCCAGTATTATGCAGACTGCCTGAAGGAAGCCGGATGCACCAGTCCACAGGATATGGATAAGCTGAAACTGTCCCTGCAAGGATATAACTACGGCAACGGATACATAACGTGGGCGATACGGAAGTATGGCGGTTACAGTGCCGAAAATGCCCTGCAGTTTTCCAACGAGCAGGCGGCTTCGCATGGATGGAGTGCCTATGGCGACCCAGAGTACGTCCCACATGTCCTGCGGTATTATTCCAGCGGCGGATTGTTTGCCGGCCTGTTTGGAGGCAACGGCCAGATCGTATCGGTGGCACTTACCCAGCTTGGAAATGAGGGAGGCCAGAAGTTCTGGTCGTGGTATGGCTTTGACAGCCATGTGGCATGGTGTGCCTGCTTTGCCAGCTGGTGTGGGGATCAGGCAGGACTCATCAAGAGCGGCAAGATGCCAAAATTCTCCCTGTGCGATGATGGAATCGCATGGTTCCAGAGCAAGGGAAAGTGGAAAAGCCGGGGATATTCCCCAGCACCCGGAACCCTGATCTTTTTTGACTGGAACGGGGACGGAACCTCAGACCATGTGGGAATCGTGGAGAAAACCGAAGGCAGTACCGTATACACCGTGGAAGGAAACTCCAGTAATGCCGTGAACCAGAGAAGCTATGATATCAATAACGGAACGATCATGGGATATGGTATACTTTGAAAATTAAAATAGAATATAAGTTATAACCTATGAAAAGAAATTTGATATGTGTAAGTTGATAATGAAAGTCGATGCAAGTATGGATTCTTATGCAAAGATTATTTAAAGAACCATAAAAATACGCTGTATCAGTTTATGCTTCTGTAGGACACTATTAGAGAGCATGTGATATATTATCTGTAAATAAAAAATCAGAGATCAGTAATGGACACACTGATTTTCTGGTTTTTTTATGATAACTGTATTACTGTATTGATAAATATATCACAGTGCGATATAATGCAAGTATCGAAGTACGATATATCGCACTGAAAGGAAAGGTTTATGGATGCACATATAAAAAAGGTTTACGTTCCCATGACGGAGACAAGTTTTTACATATTGTTATGTCTTCGTACTCCAAATCATGGATACGGGATTGTACAAAAAGTAAGAGAACTGACAGAAAATGAAGTGGTACTTGGTCCTGGAACCATGTATGGAAGTCTTTCAAAAATGGAAAAAGATGGCCTAATCCATTTTATCAGGGAAGAAGATAAAAGGAAAATTTATGAGATCACAGAACTCGGTACGGAAGTTCTGGAGCTTGAGCTAAAAAGAATCCGCAGATTGTATCGTAATGCACAGGAGGTAACGCAATGAAGAAACTCAAAAAAGAAATTCGCTGGTTTAGTATTATGGAGTACGAAAAAGAAGAAAATTACCTGAGCAAAAGGCACTTGGAAGGTTGGAAATTCAAGAGCGTAACATTTCCTGGACTATATACATTTGAGAGATGTGAGCCTGAGAAGGTAATTTACCAGCTAGATTACAATAAAGAAGGAATCAAACATCAGAGTGAATATATACGAATGTTTGAAGATTGCGGATGGGAATACCTGACAGAATTTGATGGATACAATTATTTCAGGAAACCAGCAGACAAGATGCAACAGAAAGAGGAAATATTCTGTGACGACATCTCCCGTCTGGATATGATGAATCGGATTTTTCGTGGAAGAGTAATTCCGTTAATATTGATGATTCTTTGTATCCTGATTGATACTATTGTAACAGATCCCAGTGAACCAGGCTGGATACCAGTATTTTTTAGGGTAATGTTAGTTGTATATGTTATTACTTTTCTACAGTTTGCTGTAAAATATTTTGTATTTTGGAAAAAAGTAAAAAAATAGTATACAGTTGACAACTCATCAACGTAAAGAGTTCATTGTCTAAATGAGTAGGGAACTTCTTTTCTGACTTTAAAAGAATTTTAAATTTTTTGTTACCACCTGGAATTATTTACGATATATAGTATGAATAGATAATAACGGAAATGTAAAAGGGACAGTAGATGTAAAAAATCAGCTTTGTCCCTTTTGTAACCTAAATTTGATATGTATAAGTTAACTTTCTTATTTGATTAAATTTATATGAAATGAAAAGAACCAGTGAGAGAATCGTTAAATTTCACTCACTGGCTCAATTCGTTTCAAATTTTTCGGACAACTCTGTCAGTTCTTTCACCGTTTCCTGGGTGTGATGCAGCAGGGTGTCACGCATTTCTGGCGGACAGCTGGAATAAAGCATTTTCATCTGATTGACACCCTCATCCTCCAGAGAAACATCTGGATTTATAAGTGTATCTAAAGAGATGTGCAGGACCTTTGCCAATGCTCTCAAAATCAAATAGGAAGGATTCATTTTCCCTTTTTCGATATTGGCGATTTGCTTTACAGAAACATGGCTCAGATCAGAAAGTTCCTGTTGTGTCAGTTCTTTATTCTTTCGGGCTTCCCGCATTTTTTGCCCTAAAGCAGTTAAATCATCAATCGGCATAATCGTTCACCTCAATAATATCGTATCGTTCCGGTTTATGTGATGGAATGACCTTATTATGCCGGTTAATGGGCTTGATTATACCGATTATAAAACTGAGAATACAAATTCCATTAAAGAGTAATGAAGGATGCAAACTTACCTGTATCCGTGACAGCATCCGGCGTGGTCTGAAGCAGCTGGCAAAGTATTTTTAGGGTAGAATAACAGAGGGCGCAAGGTCTCAAAGTGCTTCTGCATAAGACCTTGCGCCCTACCTATTGTAGTAGCCTTAGAGGTGTATTTTGTAAAGCTATCTTTGAGTGAAGAAACATGATCTTTATCAAGAAAATTTGTTTCTTTCGGATATGTTTATATAGTTCCACTTGATAGCCAAAATAATTCATAACTATTACCTTGAAGCGGGCAAGCACATCGGATAGAATAAATATAAAGAAAAGCAGCGGCGATCTGGCACAAACGTCACATCGCCGCCCTTTAGCATTTAGCATAGAAACCTTACATCAACTGTAAGTGGTTTATCTTCCTGCCATGCAGTAAAATATAATCAACAACTAATCAAAAAGCGAAAAGGCAAAAGGTGATAATATGAATTGCAAAGAAAAACTTTTGGAAGTCCGAGATATACACAAGGTATATACGAAAGAGGGTGTTCCTACAAAAGCTCTTAATGGCATTACCTTTGATGTTCTTGATGGCGAATTTTTGGGGATCATGGGCGCAAGCGGATCAGGAAAAACGACCCTACTAAATTGCATTGCTACGGTTATTAAACCGACCTCCGGGCAAGTCCTGCTTTCCGGCGCAAATGTGAGTTCCTTTGATAGCGAAAAACTGGCTGAGTATCGGGGCAATAAAATAGGCTATCTGTTTCAGGATTTTGCTTTGCTTGACAACTTGACTGGCAGAGAAAATATCCTGCTGCCGCTTTCTATCCATAATGTAGATATATCTGCTGCGGAGAAGAAGTTGAATGACATTGCAGGACTTTTTGGAATCACGGATGTGCTCTCCAAATTTCCGGTGCAGATGTCAGGTGGTCAAAAACAGCGCGTCGCTGCCGCCCGCAGTTTGATTTCCGACCCCGATATTATTTTGGCAGATGAGCCAACTGGGGCATTGGATACAAAGGCAGCGCGGTTGCTTATGGAAAAACTGTGCGAGATCAATCACGGTCGCGGACGCACAATTTTGATGGTAACACACGACCCGAACGCTGCAAGTTTTTGTTCCAGAATCCTATTCATACAGGACGGTGTGATTTTCCATGAGCTGCGCCGGAAAATTCCGACTGAAACACGGGAGGAATTTTATGCGCGTATCTTACAGGTAATGGCACAGATGGGAGGAGGGAGTGCAAATGTTCTTTAACCTTGCGTGGCGAAACTCCAAACGAAACCGTAGTGAGAACCTGATTTATTTTCTTACTATGGTTACAGCTATAGCCACATTTTATATCGTCCTCTCCCTTGGAAGCCAGGACGTGATGCGCTTCTTGGAGGAAATCGAAAGTGACGCTGTTAATCGACTTCTGACAATGCTAATGCCGACGGTTTATCTTTTTTCGCTGCTGTTTGTATTTTTCCTTGTCATTTTTGCGAACAAATATCAGCTTGAATGTAGGAGCCGGGAATTAGGGCTTTACCTGATGTTTGGAATGACAAAGCGACACTTGTTTATTCAAATCATGGCAGAGGGGCTAATCACATCACTGCTGGCTCTTTTGGGCGGACTGATCTGCGGCGGCTTTTTATCAGAGGTAATCAGCCTTGCTACGGCACGGCTTGTAGGTCGCGGCATAATTGCACATCAGTCAAGTTTTTCTGTGAGCGCTGTTCTCTTGACAACGCTTGGATTTCTAATGATTCAAGTTGTCGCGTTGTTCATCCTTTGTGGAAAACTATTCAACAAAGAAATCCACCAACTCCTTTATGGAGAAATGGCGAAGAAACAGCAAGTTGGAAAAATGAGTGGGAACTTATTTTCCCTCATTCTCGGAGCGGTAGTTTTGACGCTTGCATATTGGGTAATCCTAAAGTATTTCATGGTTGCTGGCGGTATGATGATAATTGTTGCCGTGATATTAGGTATTGTGGGAACAATGCTTTTTATCCGTGGGCTTGCAGGCTTGCTGAGCGCAGCGGCGGCTTCTGTGAAACGCAACACAACACACGGTCTATATATTTTCACTCTGCGGCAGTTACACGAAAATATAGTCCACAAGTATATTTCAATCGGTGTTGCATCTATTTTGATTATGCTCACTATCATGCTCATTGCGGACGGATCAACCCGCATTATGTCGTATGGGAACCAAATGACGCGGGGATCTTCTGTTTACGATTTTACCGTCACGGGCAATGAAGCGACTGTTGAAAAATACCTTTCGGGTAAGCAAATGCAGCCCTATGTGGCTGATTTGAGCCGCATGGAAACAGGAACAATGAAACGCCCAGCTTCCGTGAAAGCGAACTCTTTTATAGATTGGTCCGGGCTGCGTGAACAGGTTGTTTTGAATCTGCCGCCAGAAGTAGAGGATCCCGTCACACAAGGAGCTACAAGCTATGAGTTCAGTCCCAATCAACCAGCCGCGCTTAACCTTTTAGGGTGTATTGATACTACGGGAGCTTCGCCATTTTTAATTCCCGTATCTTCATATAACGAATTGCTGGAAGCAGCTGGAGAAAAAACTATCGTTCTTGGAATCGACGAAGCTGTATTCTATCTTAACCCGGATTTTCAGGGGAGTACAAAAGAAGAAACCACCACCATGTTGAACCAGATTGCGGAGGACGCACGGGCTAATGGTAAAGTCTTGATTTCTATTGACGGACTGCCAATTACGCTTATCCCGTTTGTGCCGATGAAAGGCTTGACTGCGGATGAAAACGTAAAAATCATAACCGCATTGATTGTTTCCGATGAAGTATATTCTGAATATGTAAATCCAGGCACCGTTACCGTTTATCACAATTTCTGTATTCCGAGCGAAACTGTGGAAGCTGATGGCCTGATGGTGTCGATTATGGAAGCCCGTGACCTGTTAAAGCCCTCTGGCCTGTACTGCGAAAGCTATTTGGACAATTTCGGACGGCAACTATTTTATGTCATTTCCGGCAGCTACACGACCTTATACATGGGTTTTATGCTTCTAATTATCGCTTGCGCCCTACTTGCCCTGCAATTCCTAACCCAAATGCGAGAAACAAAGGCAAGGTATGCGACACTTTCTATTCTGGGCGCACGACGCGAACAAATGAAGCGTTCCATAAACCAACAGGTGCTATGGTATTTTCTGCTCCCGCTGTTTCCTGCGTGTATCAGCGGTACAGTCGGAATTTGCGCAATGCAGCATTACCTATACTCTAATATGGCAAAACTGCAACAGTCTTATCCTATGCTGCTCGTTATGGCGCTTGTCGTTGTTTGTATGCTTGCATTGTACGGTGTGGCTATTGCGCGGACAGCAAACCGTGAAATCAGCAAATTAAATTGGAAGCCAAATGCTTAATGGGCTTATTCGGGAAGGAGGTGTTCATATTGGCGCAAATTATTGTGGTTGAAGATGATGTATATATGCGGGAAGAATTGATTGATGTGTTGGAAAAAGCGGGATATGACGCTGTTCCTTTGCTTGACTTTGAAAATGCCGTATCACAGATAATGTCTCTTTCCCCGGACTTGATTTTGCTCGACATCAATCTTCCTTTTCACTCCGGCTTTGAAATCTGCAAAGAGGTAAAGGCCAAACAGCTTGGGACTGTGCTGATATTAACTGCAAGAGATAAATTACAGGACGAGCTTCACGCTTTGGGATTAGGGGCGGACGATTACCTAACAAAGCCATGCAACACGGAACGGCTTCTTGCCCGCATTAAAAACCTCTTGCGCCGCAAAGAAGAACAGATGCAGCAGGGATTGCTTAACGGGGGCGGCTTCCTGCTTGATCCAAACACTTTTACGCTCTATGCAGGAAAGAAATCTTATGTTCTTCCGCAGAATGAGGGGAAAATACTTCTCACCCTTTTGAAAAGCAGCCCGAACCTTGTATCAAAGAGCGACCTGTTTCATGTGCTTTGGGGAACAGCGGAGTTTATAGACGAAAATGCGCTGCAAGTCAATTTTACACGACTGCGGAAAACGCTGCGTGAAGTTGGACTTGATGATCGCATTGAAACGGTGCGCGGGCAAGGCTACCGTTTGAAAGAGCAGGTGGAAGTATGAAGAAATTTAATACTCTCTTGACCTATGTATCGTCCAATCGTATTTGGTTGATTACTCTTGGCTGCTTGGATTTGTTCTTTGCGTTTCTGGCATGGGTGGCTTATCCGGGGGATTTTTTGAGCCTTGTGGGGCTAATGATATTTGTATCACTTGCCGCGTTTGTCATCCCCTTTGTCATCTCAATTCATAAACGCAGTAAAATTGATGCCGCTTTTCGGCGCTTTCTGTTAGAGCCGGACGACACAAACGAATACCTGTTGTGTGAAAGTGCCCCCGCGTCAATGCGCCCATATATCCATGAATTAGCCCATCATCTGAGAATGCAAGAGGGGTATGTGAACGAACAGCAGTTAAAGGTTGCCAACTACGAAAGTTATATTGAAAATTGGGTGCATGAAATCAAGAAACCTCTGTCCCTTATGACGCTTCTTTTAGATAATCGAAAGGTTGAGATGTCACCGTTGGTGCATACTCGTATGCTATATGTACGCGACCATGTGCGGCAGAACGTAGAACAGATTTTGTACTTTTCACGTCTTGGGGCGGCTCACAAAGATTGCTATTTTGAACCAATTCTGATCTTAGAGACTTGTCGGGAAGCGGTTGAGGACAATTTATCCTTGCTTGAAGAAGCCCAATTTTCTGTCACATATTCCGGGAACGACTGTAACGTAATTTCTAACAAAAAAGGCTTTATGTTCATTTTGGGACAGATTATTAGCAACAGTGTAAAGTATGCTGTGAAGGACACCGCCCCCACTATTCAATTTTCAGTAACGGATAATCCGGAAAGCGGGCAGATTACTCTATCCGTCAACGATAACGGAACAGGTATACCCGCGTCTGATCTGCCGTTTGTTTTTGATAAGGGCTTCACTGGGGACGCAGGAAGCTTTTTAAGCCGCTCCACAGGTATGGGATTATATTTAGTGCAGAAAATGGCAAAAGATTTAGCGATAGATTTACAAATCACATCACAGTTGTCATGCGGAACAACCATTATTCTGATGTTCCCCAAGGTGCAATATCCAGTCAGGAGGTTTGATGATGCAACAGCAGATTCGTACGCAAACACCAAAGAAAAATAAGCCTGCGGCTTCTCTGATTATAAGTTGGCTGATTATCTTGGGCGTATATTTACTTTTGCGCCTTGTCTTTGTTATCTTCGGATTTCATTTGGCACCAGTTGTTTTAGGTGGATGTTTAGCTGTTCTACCTTACATTGCGGGAGCGTTTTATCTTTTTAATACACCAGCGGCACATCGGGTGGGAGGTTGTGTGTTAGGAATTTTACTGCCGTCCATTGTAGAAAAACTCGTTCTTTATTTTTTTGGTGCGTCCCTTTACGGAATACCTCTGGCAGATGTCAGCGGAGTAATGAGCAGAATTGCAGCGAATGAGCCGTTCACACACATTTTTTCTAATCCGGCAGCACGCTATATTCTTAATCTATCATTTTTTGGATGGCAGTACATTGTCGGCAGTATTGTCGTATGTGCAATTCTGATTTTAGGCATGATGGGTATTCAAAAAAGAAAATCATGTTCTCGAACGTAAGGAAAACTGAGGGGATTTGTAAATGAGCAGAAAAATAGTGATGACACTCGTGTGCATCCTTGTATTGGGTCTATCTGGGTGTGGAGATACACTCACTCTTAATCAATACAATACGAGTGAAATTTGGTATATAGCATATACAGACATTGATACAGTTTGTGGGAGCAATGAATTAACCGCAGATGGCTCCAGCATTTTACATTCTGAGGAAGATTATCTTCTGCTTTCATATGTAGTTGACAGCAATATTGAAATTACAAAAGAGCTAAAGGATGGGGGGTGGGACCATTTGATCCTGACAAACCCTCAATGGATAGATCGCTTTGGTGATCCCAGCAAGTTAAAACCTGTGGAATATGGCAGTTTGGCAAATAGCATGCAGGAATTTTTAGATGTTCAAATGCCTATATTGACTGCTGATGGAAATGTATTGCCTGATGGAGTGGGACTATATCAATATGATGGAGAGACATTATTGGCATTTCCGGTGCATGTGGCGTTGGGCGCAGCAGAGCCGATAGAAGCAAAAAATCCATTGATTATCCTTGTGGATAAACCGGCACAAAGTCTTAAAGCGAGTAGCTGTATGTTGCCGCTGACTTCAAGCGGAAATGTCCTGTTTGCAGAAGGAGAGAAACTTCAAGAGTCATTTGACGAGAGCAAACTAATTGACTATGGATCGATTGAAGAGTTTCAGATGAATCATTAAAGTGAATCTGAAATGTGGAAAACAGTAGCTTAGTATAACAGAAATAGCTGCCGCACGACGGCAAAAGAAAAAAAGCCGTCGTACAGCAGCTAGAATCCGTGCTTATACTTCAAAAGAAACTCGGTATGGTGCGTTCCGTGGATGTTGCCCGGTACATGGAAGTTTCAAAACCCAGCGTATGTTACGCAGTAGGAACTTTACGAGAGGGCGGTTTTTTGACAACAGACGAAAACCATTATATACACCTGACCGACCTTGGCCGGGATGTGGCCGAAAAAATTTACGAACGCCATTGCTTTTTTACTTATCAACTTATAGCCGTTGGAGTTAATCCACAAACTGCAGAAGTGGATGCTTGTCGCATGGAACATGCAGTCAGTGATGAAAGTTTTCAAAAACTGAAAGAGCATGCGATGAGAGGGATTGCTGCACAAAAAATTGACAATACATTTGATAATTTTCCTGTGAAGAAATAGAAAATGTTGCTTTGCTAAAATAGATTAAATATGAAAGACACAAAATACAAGATATTAGCATATTTTGACAATCAATCATATCGAAAACTATTCAATGAGGTAAACTCAGATTATGCAGAAAATCTACAAATTTTACTGCATAATTTGAGTTTATTTTCTTATGATGTGCTTATAATAGGAGTGATCCTTTATAAAGAGAACATAAGTAATATTATATCTGCTATTAGAAAAATAACGCAGATACCAATTATTATTTTGACGGATGCTTCCTCTTTATTGTGTATGTCATGGAAAAAAGAATTAATATACGCTGGTGCAGATTGTGTAATGGATATAAATAGCACTATAGAAGAAGTAGATCTGCAGATTTTTTCATTGGCACGACGAAATAATAAACAAAAAATAACTCAAAAGCAATCCGAAACGATGATTGATAAGGGAAAACTTGTAATGGATCATAAGAAACATAAAGTATTTTGGAATAATGTAGCGTTACATTTAACACGACAAGAATATAATTTTTTATACTTATTAGCGGTGACACCGATGAGAGTATACACATTTGAACAGATTTACCAGCTTGTATGGAAAGATTATTCTGTTGGTGATATTAAAAATATCATCTGGTGTCTGGTAAAGCGATTGAGAAAAAAGTTGAATGTCGTTGAAGACGGTGCCGGGAATTGCATTGTCAGTGTCAGGGATATAGGTTACAAATTTGAATTGAATAATGAAAACGAACAGCAGTAAGGCGAATAATCCGTAAAAAGATTGTTCGTCTTATTTTATTTGTGCTGGAAAGAAGGTGATAAAAATTGACCGTCAATTGACAGGTTTCTGACCGTTAACTGACAGGTGCATCCGATACACTGTGCCTTTGTAAAGATATGATTACAAAGGAGATCCGTGTTTGCAGGGAAACAGCAGAGATGCCGGACATTCCTGTGGACAGGAAGAACGAGCCAGATCACCGCCACACTCCGATTTGATTTCACAAAAATTCAGATCGGAGGAAAAGATAAGTGGCTTATAACAAAGCAAAAGAAGAATATAGATGGAACCAGTGGAAAACAGAGGAAGAGAAGATCCTGCGTGAGCAGGGTGTGGATGAAGAGACGATCCAGAAGCTCCGGGAGTATGACTGGAACGATTTTAACGCAGAGCGGAGATTCCGGGAACATCAGACCTCACTTCTGGACTGTATGGAACTGCTTCTGGAAGAAAAAGAATTAGGAGAGTCTCAGCCAGAGAGTGTGGAAGCCCTGCTCGATACCGTGGAGAATGAGGAATTGCTTCAGATCCTGTTATCGACTGACAAGAAAACTCTTCAGATGGTTGTTCTGAAGATGATGGGATATGCACCAAAGGAGATCAGCCATCACATGGAACTGCCGGAGCAGACTGTTTATACAAGACTGCGGAGGTTACGGGAGAAAATCAAAAAGTCCATGAAATTTGAATAAAACAAAAGGCTCTCATCGGCTGATTATCAGAACGAATAGACAGGAGGATTGATACGATGGATGAGAAAGAAGTGTCCGAAATGCAGGAAGAAATGATGACGGTACTGGTAGTCGAGCCGATGAAAGCACCCTATGTCAAAAGCATCCCCAATGAGCTGGAAGATCTGCAGCAGGCAGTAGGCGGTGATATTGAGATGACTTATCCGTTTGAGGATGAGGTTGGAATTCTTTTAAACGGCAATGGAAAATTTGAGGGGTTGCCGTTAAATCGGGCATTGTACGATGACCGAGGACAGGTCTATGATGCCATTGCCGGAACATTCCTTGTGGTAGGACTGACAGAAGATGATTTTACTTCGCTGACACCGGAGCAGATTGAAAAGTTTAAAGAAAAATATCAGTCACCGGAAATTTTTACTCTGTTTAACGGAGAACTCCATGTGATGAAGATGCCGCCGGAAGAAGAAAAAGAACAGAAAGAAAGCCGGAAGAACGATGCAAAACAAAAGAATCCGGCAAAGAAGAAAAACAGATCCGGGGATGCAAGATAAAATATTTTTTTGTGAAGTGAATAAAAAAATACACTGCCATCGGCTAGTAAGCAGAGGGACATCCCTCGGCTGTTCTTTGGCAAGTGAATATCGGCACTACAGGTACGTTCCCAACCGTAGAAGCGTGACAGTATGAGCGCCATGATTAAGTATAGGGTAAAGATTCTTAGACTTGGAGCGAGAAAGCATAGCTGTGAATAAGGCGGTGGCAGCCTTTCGCCAGGATCACGGATGGGGGATAATGATACACGTTACCAGCCAGAGAGCGGAAGATGGACTCCGGGTTGTAATCAGAAAGACCCCTAGGACATCTGTGAGCGGCGGCAGGCCAGCCGCCCACCTGTAGTGTCCCCTTTCCCAGAAGAAATACAGGAATAGTTCCGGGGGTGCGAGGTCAAATGCGGAACAGCAAGATAAAAAAGAAATCAATGAAGAAGTGTGTCGTTGATATCAGATACCATGCGGCTGTAGGAGACTACAGCCGTATTCTTGTGGTATTAACGTCACATCAAGGGGAGAGAACAGATGGAAGAAACAAAAAGAAGTGGAATGAGCAAGGATCAATTCTGGAATCTGATTGAAAAAGCAAAGGAAGTGTGCGGCACCGATCTGGATGCTTCGGCAGTGTGGATCAAGCAGCAGCTCTTCTATATGACACCGGAGGATGTCCTCCAATTCCACAATCTTGTTTACAGTTACCGGGATGCGGCTTATAAGTACGGCTTATGGACAGCGGCAGGTATTATGATGGAAGCAGGGTGCAGTGATGACAGTTTTTCTGATTTTCGGATGTGGCTGATCGCCCAGGGAAAAGAAGTTTATCTGAATGCCTTAAAAGATCCGGATTCCCTTTCCGGCGTGACTCCGTATGGGTACTGTAGTTTTGAAGCGTTGGGATACATCTCATCGCAGGTCTACAGTGCCATGAAAGGGAAAAATATCTATCAGGACAGTATGGCAAGAATGCAGATGGAATGTTATGAGCAGGTGATCCGGGATATTGTGTACCATCCCATGATCGAGTATCCGCTGGAATTACCGGAAGCAATGGTGGTATATCCGAAACTCTGTGAATGCCATTTGTCCGAGCAGGTAAGGAAAGCTCCTCAGAAAGTAAGGACATGGAATGTTTCCCGGACGGATATCCGAAGGATGATGGCAAGAGGGAATGCTGCCATAAAGAAAATGCAGGAACAGGGACAGAATACACCGGAAGCGACCAGACCCGTCCGTAAGGGTACGGTAAGATAAGCTTTCTGGCAAGGAGAAGTAATGTGTTATAAAAATGAATATCAGAAAAGGGCACATGGCGAAGTGGAACAGATCTTTCGGGAGCTTCTCCCGGAAGCCGGGCTTCATGTAAGGGAAGAACAGATCCGTCTCTGCCATGAAATGCTGGATGCCCTTATGAAAAATGAAATCACGCTCTGTGATGCAGGCGTCGGCATCGGAAAGACCTATGCCTATCTGACAGCCTGCATCCTGATGCGGAAATATAGTGTACTGCATTCCGGTTATTCGGGATGTGACAGGCGGTCTGTAGTGGTATCCACTTCCAGTATCGCCTTACAGAAAGCCATCATAGAGGAATATGTTCCTTTCTTATCGGATGTACTGTTAAAAGCAGATCTGCTTCAGGGAGAATTAAAAGCAGTCGTCCGCAAGGGAAAGGAACATTTTGTATGCGATTACAGGCTGGCCCAGAGATTAGAGGCAGTCCGGGACAAGAATAAAAATCAGGCACAGATGGAGGCATTGAAGTCCCTCCGGCATAACTTTGATTTAGATTCCGTACATAACCTGAGCGGTTTTGACCGCAGGCTGGTGTGCGTACCAAAATTCTGCCCTAGGGAGTGTCCGGGAAAAGTAGAATGCCGTTATCAGAAGCATCTGGATAGTTCCAGGAAAGAGGACATTTTTTTACAGATTTGCAATCACAATTATCTTCTGGCAGATGCTATGCACCGGGCAAATGGGTACCGGCCGCTTCTGGCAGATTACAGGGCTCTGGTTGTGGATGAGGCCCATAAACTCCCGGAAGCCGCCAGCCAGATGTATGGAAGAAGCATTGGAAGGGAAGATGTGCAGGAGATTGCTTACTTTTTAGGCAGAGAGCATAAAGGCACAGATGGAAAACGGCTGATGGAAGGGTTTTCTGCACTTCAGGCGGAGATCCGAAAGCATCGGAAAGATGGCACAGAGGACATGGCTGGAAAAGAAAGTTTTTATTTTCCGCCGGGAGCTGGCACAGCCTTAGCCCAGATGCAGGAAAGGCTTCAGCTTATGATCAAAAGGCTTGCCGGGAATATTCCTTACTGGATCTTTCGGCGGATGGAAGAGATGGAAGAGCTGTTCGGATGGTTTTTAAAGAACGACAAGCGATATATTTTGTTTTTACAGCAGGACAGCCGGGGACATTTAACCTTTATGGCAGTCAACCGGGAGATTCCGAAGTATCTGGATGCGACTTTATGGAGCCGGGGATTTCCGGCGATTTTAACCAGCGGCACCTTAAAAGCCGGGAACGGTTTTGCAAGGACCAGACAAATGACTGGGCTAGAAAAAGAAACTGGTGTCCGGGAGTGCGTGGCAGAATCCCCATTCTGCTACAAAGAGAACTGTCTGCTCTATATCCCGGAGAACCTAAAGCCCATGAAAAAGGGAAGCAGGGAGGAGGCTGAGCAGATTGCCGGACAGATCCGCGATCTGGTGTGTTCCACTTACGGGCATACGCTGGTACTGTTCACATCTTATACCCTGATGGGAAGTGTGCAGCAGCTCCTGCGTGACCAGATCCCGTTTCCGATGGTGCAGGTATGGAGAAATTCCCAGGAAGAGATTGCACGGTTTAAGAAGATGGAGAATGCGGTGCTGTTCGCAGCCGGCTCCTGCTGGGAGGGCGTGGATTTTCCGGGAGACATGGTATCGTCCCTGATCATCGTAAAACTGCCGTTTTCTGTTCCGGACCCCATCCATGAAGCCCAGAGGGAGCAGTATCGATCGTTGGAATCCTACATCCAGACTATCGTGGTGCCGGATATGCAGAAGAAACTGCGCCAGGGATTCGGCCGGGCAATCCGCACAGAGCAGGACACCTGCGTTGTGTCTATCTTAGATCATCGTGCATCGAAGAAAGGCAGGTACCGGAACAATGTTCTGGAAGCACTGCCAAAGTGCCAGATGGCAGAGCGGATCGAAGAAGTAGAAGATTTTATCCGAAGCCGGAAAGTGGAGCGTTACTACAGCTGAGAGCATCCGTGGTGTTGTTGGTTTTGCCCAGATCTGGACAGCAGATAGGACAAAAAGTTTAGTGGTATTTCAGGGGGCGTTTTTGACCGAATTAGTGGTATTTGTGATAGCTTTATCGGCATGAGTTGGGTATACTGTGTATAGCGTTAGAGGAAAGGAGGCAGACAACATGAAGCGATATAAAGTGGAAATGCAGCGAGAAGGTTCCGTAAAATATTTCTTTATACGGGATATGGAAACACTGGAAATTGTGTTGCTGCCAAGCAAGTATCTAATGCATCAGGTGCGGGCAAACCGTTCCCCGAATACTATACGGAGAAATGCATTTGCCCTTGCCTACTACTGGGAATATCTGCTGGAAGAAGAACATGAAGCAGAAGATGTCTATGGAATGGATTACGAAACGCAATATGATTTTTTCGCAGAATATCTGAAATGGCTGAAAGCTGGGAAACATACCGACAATTTGGATAAAGAACCACAGAATAAAACCTGCAACGCTTACTTAAAAGAAGTGTTCAGGTTTTATTCTTTTTTAGAAGTAGTCAGAAATAACGGTTCCAGCCTGTCGGTATTATCCTATAATCAGCCGATCACAAAGGCAAATGCCATCGGGGTCAGAAGAACCATCCGCTCCCGGTCATTTAAAGGATACTTAAAAGAAGAGGAACGAAACGTCCGGGCAGCCGAACGGAACGAAATCGTAACGATTTTAGAAGCCTGTACAAACTGCAGGGATCAGGTGTTGATCTTACTGACATCGGAACTGGGATTCCGCATCGGTGAAATTTTGGGAATTGATTATACCAAAGACATCGATTACGAAAACCATGAGATCCGGGTAGACTTCCGGGATGACAATGAGAACGATGCAAGAACAAAAAATGCGGAAGAACGAAGAGGACGGGTAAGCGATGACACCTTTGAATTCCTGCTTTATTATATCGGGGAATACTGGGACATCCTGCAAAAACAGGAATACCTGTTTATTAACATCAAAGGAGATACCATAGGGAAGCCGTTAAGAGTAGACAGCGTCTACGATATGTTTGAACGCATGGAGAAAAAGACTGGGATCAAGATCACACCGCACATGCTTCGAAGATATTATGCAAATACGAGATGGGAAGCAGACTGGCCTCTGGAAATGATCAGCCAGGCACTGGGACACAAGCATCTCGATACAACCATACGATATCTGAATGTTTTAGACGACAAGCTGAAAACAGCAAGTCAGGAATTTTACCGCCGATATTCCAAACTTTACGGAGTAGAACAGTTTTTGGAAAGCAGGAGGTGAAGATGAATGCCGGCAAATATATATGCCTGGCTGCCGGAAGAACGGGAAGATGAAGAACGGAAACAACTGTTGGAAGGGTTGTACCGGGAACTGGACGAATGCACGGAAGTAAAAATAACAACCAGAAACCGTTTGAAAATATTTCTGCCGGAAAGAGGGATATGGCATATTTGGGATATTGATTATGCAGTAAGGCAGGAATATGAAAAAAGCCTTCATGGTACGATAGCACCCAATTGTTATCCAACCTATATGAATGAATTTGACTGGATAAAGCGCCACTCAGTTCTGGAAAGGCTGCAGACCCTGGCAGGAGAAAAGGCTGAAAAAACAGATCTGGATAAAAAAATTTTATATCTTTGTTATTATCCAGATCCGGCGGTGATAAATGCCGTATGGAAAGCATCAAAAAAGAATGCCCTGGTTTGGGATTTTAAGAGAAAAGCACCGGAAACATTAAAACAGCAGATATTTGCTACGTTTCAGTATATTTTAAAAGAATATGTGAACACACGGAGCCTGACAAATTATCTGGAGAAACTGAATAAATTTTATGACTTTGCCATTCAGGAACAGATACCGGATATCAATAAGCTGGAGCAGGAACAGATTGACCAGTTTTCGGAACAGGAGAAAGGCAAACCGAATTTTGGGTTTGTATATCGTACCATCAATCTTTGCAGACAGGTAACATTTATACAGGCTTCGGAAATACTGTGGGATGCGAATATCTGGTATTTAGAGCGGTTTCAATTTGCAGACAGCAGAAAAAATCCTGCCCGCTCCATCAAGACCATTTCTTTTATAGAAATTTTACATAAAGAAAACCGGCATTTGTGTCAGAGGTATATGATATACTGTCTTGGAATTACACATCTGGCAGTTAAAAACATTGCAGCAGAATACACGATACTAAAAAATTTCTTGATATGGTTACAGCAGGAGAAAGCGATTTCTGTAAAAAATGCAGACAGTAACATTATGGAAAAGTATTTCCGGTTATTGGATTCGAAGAATATAAAAGAGGGAACCTTTAATAATATGCTGCAGGCAATCACCCATTTTTTCGATTATCTGAAGGTGCAGGACATTATTCAAAAGGTGCCTTATCATGTAGAATATTATCTGAAAAAAGAGATTTATACGCATCATAACCGCAGTGTAAATGAAGATGTCTATATGGAAATGATTCATAAATTACCACTGTTTCCAGAAAAGCCGCGCCTGGTTTTCCTGCACCTGTGGGCACTGGGCTTGCGATGCAACGAGGTATGCACCCTGAAGGGAAACGCTTATTATATGCAGGGAAGGGATGCATGGATTCAGGTATATCAATATAAGATGAAAAATTATAAGAAAGTACCGATTCCGCTTGCTCTTTACAAATTGATGAAGGTCTACATCAGAAAAAATGGGATTTTACCGGAAGAATATGTATTTCAGAACAGCACAGGTGGTGCGTATTTATATGGAACTTTCCGAAAACAGATGATGAAATACTGTGAAAAGTATGGAATCGGAGATGGAACATACCAGTTTAAATCGCATGATTACAGGCATACACTGGCAACGATGTTCTATGATAATGGCACTTCCATACAAAGCGTGCGAGATTATCTGGGACATGATTTTGAGGAAATGACACAGCAATACATTGATTACATGCCGAAGAAGATTTCCAAAGCAAACAAAGAATATCTGTCAAAAGAGGAAAATAGTCTTGCGGCTGGAATTAAGAGGTGTAAACGTGGAAAATAAAATATATTTGAATCAATATGCTGCCTACTGGAAGGCATCAGAAAAGCATAAAAAGCTCATGGGAAGCAACCCGGCGTATGATCTCTCTAAGCTGCCTGCAGAAAAGATGCAGGAAGAAGCAAGAAAGTTTATCGTAAAAAGGCTGGAAGAAAAAAGCATTATGACGGTATACGGTGAACGTACGGAGTATCATCAAATCTGTGATATGCTGCAGGAACGCCGGGGAAAAGAAAAGAGCTTCACGGATTTAGAAAAATCAAAATGGTTATTGGTTTTAAAAGCGTGGATGCTAAAACATAATATTCCGTTAACCCAAACAGTCCATTTAGCGGGAAAACCAGAACGATATGGAAAGTCAAAACTGGTTCGGTATTTTGAACTTTTACTGGAGGATGTTCAGCCAGAAGATGTTCGAGATGAGGTATTAAAGGATATATGGGAACTGGATAAACTGAACATAGAATTAAAGACAACTCCAACAAAGAACTATCGGACAATTCGGTTTACGGAAATTTATCAGGCAGATATCAAAGAGGAACTGAAAAAAGCAATTTATGTTCAGTTAAAACAGGAAAATGTAAGTAGTGTGGCGAGAGAAATGACAGCAATGCGTAGACTGTCCAGATACTTGAAAGAAAAACATCCGGAGATAGAAAGCTGCCAGGATATCAGCAGGGCAATTGTAGAGGATTACCTGACTTACCTGAATACAGAGAGTCTGCAGACGAAGGAATTTCGCTCAGAATTAAACAGACTGCGTAGTGTTCTGGAGATGGTTGGAAAGCTGTATCACTACGAACAACTGGACAACATTATTTTGAACAGGGACATTCCACCATCCAAAAGAGCTGAATTTAAAACCTATTCCGATGCAGAGCTGAAACGAATAAATTCTTTTCTGGTGAAAGTGGATGAACAGACAGCAAGGTTGATGATTATTCATCAAATGCTTGGAACAAGAATATCGGATACCCTGACCTTACGGACAGACTGCCTGATAGAAAAAGGAAATGAAGTCATCATTCGAATCAACCAGCCAAAGTCCCATTATTACGAAAAACCAATCAGTATAGAACTGGCATCTCTGATAAAGGCAGCTATTAAATACACAAAAGAAAAAATCGGAGATACGGAATACATTTTTGCGAACGAAAACAATCCGAAAGTTCCCTGGACATACGGACGGATCTGTGACAGAATCCTGCGTCTTATTTACAAAGAAGATATACGGGATGACAACGGACAGCTATTTGGTTTTAACTCCCATATGTACAGACACTACTACGGAGTAAAACTTACAGAAATGCATCTGGATGACTGGACGATTGCCAGATTGTTGGGACACAGCAGCCTGAGAAATGTAAGGTATTATCGAAAGATGAGCAACCAGATCCTGGCAGATGAGACCAGGGCAGTCAGAAATAAATTATCACAGATCATATTAGATAATCTGGATGGATGGGGTGAAGAGTATGAACAAATACGATACGATGATAGCCTGCAATAAAAAGACAAGCGAAGAAAAAATAAACCGGGCAGTTACAGAAATCCGGCAAATGCTGGCAGAGGAAGAAAAAGTCACAGTTCCAAAACTGGTAAAAAGGACAGGCTTGTCCAGAGGATTCTTCTATAAGAATGAGACGGTCAGAAAAGAAATGGACCGGGCACTGGAACGGCAAATGGGAATGATCAATCCGAAAAGATACATCGGAGATATTGTGATGAAAAATCGGATCAACTTACTGGAGCAACAAATCCGGGAACTGAAACGTGAGAAAGAGCAAGTCGAACAGGAAAATGAAAGACTGAGAAAAGCATTGAATAAAAAAGATTTGAATGTGCTGAAAAATTTATAAATAAGAGCGAAAGCAATCTACAGCAGCCGGGAGAAGATTCCTGGCTGTTGCAGTTGAGATAAAACGAACACTGGGAGAAACGGTGTCACGAAAAGTACAGACAGGAAAACATCACCTGCCAGAAAAGCAACACGGTACACTCGTGTCTCTGCCGTTAAAGCCAGCGTTTTAGAGGGATGGGAGAGGGCTACCCAATTTTATGGATGAAGCGACTGCTTCCCTGGATGTGGAAAATGAAACTCTGATACAGACAGCCCTTTCCCGTCTGATCGCAGATAAAACCGTTCTGGTTATCGCCCACAGAATGCGTACCGTAGCCGGAGCGGATAAGATCGTTGTCCTTTCTGATGGCACCGTGGCAGAAGAAGGATCACCAAAGGATCTGGAAGAAAAGAATGGTGTATATGCCCATATGGTAAAACTGCAGACAGAAAGCCAGAATTGGAAACTTGGGTAAAGAAGGAGGAAATGTAATGAACAAGAACCATTGTAAGCAGGAAAATATCCGACTTGGTACCCACGGAGAAGACTATGGAAGCCGGATGTCCAACCCTGTCTTTTACATCATTGGCGGAATCATGGAACAGGTTCATCGAGTCGTTCTTTCTCATCTGGACTATGACGGCGAGGGGAAGATTCTGGAAGTAGGCTGCGGCTCCGGAGCATTGACAATCCGTTCAGCTCTGACATGGCCGAAAGCAAAAGTGATCGGTGTTGATCACTGGGGCGCTGTGTACAATTACAGCAAAGCACTCTGCGAGAAGAATGCTGCCAGTGAGGGCGTGGCTTCCCGCTGTGTATTTCAGCACGGTGATGCGAAGCAGCTGGATTTTCCTGATGAGAGTTTTGATGTAGTCATCAGCAACTATGTCTATCACAATGTTATGGGTGCTGATATGCAGAAACTGCTGCTGGAAAGCCTGCGGGTATTGAAAAAAGGCGGCGTCTTTGCACTTAACGATGATATGAAACAAAAGATGTACGGTGACATGGAAGGTTTTGCGCAGAAACTGCGGGATATGGGGTATGAGGAAGTACGACTCGTTGATATCGCACAGGAAGCTTTTGGCTCCCACCGTCGGGCTGCCATGATGATGCTAGGGTCTTCCCGGTTGCTTGTCGGCAGAAAGTAATGTATCAAAACAGGAGGTTTGGCTATGTCCAAGTTAGGAGTCGTGGAGGATACACTGTTCGTCCCTATGCTGGGAAGAATTTATGCTAGTGAGCATTACCCGCAAATTTTATATGATAAAAAAGCATTGGAATTGAAAAAGAAGCTGCCTTCAGACTTGATTAAACAGAATATGCAGAGCCAGTATACCCTTTTGGCCTCTGCTTCCCGGTCTGCTAATATGGATCGGATTATTCGGACTTTTCTGGAATGCAGACCGGACGGTGTGATTGTCCAGTTGGGCTGTGGTCTGGAAACAACCTATCACCGATGTGATAACGGAAAGACACACTGGTATGCCATGGATCTGCCTCATGTGATCGAATACCGGCGGGGACTTCTTCCCGAACCAGAGAGGGAATTATATATTTCCGGGGATGCCTTTGCAAAGGATTGGATCAAAAAAGTTCGCAATGATGTACTTGATGCTCCTATTCTCGTTACTGCAGGCGGGTTATTTCATTATTTTGAGGAACATAAGGTCATTGCCCTTCTGCGTATGATTGGGCAATTTGGAAATATGGAAGTTGTTTTTGATACGGTGAACAAAAGAGGAATGACCATGATGAAGAAAAAATATATGAAACAGGTCGGCCATGCCGATGCACAAATGTTCTTTTATGTGGATTCAGCGGAAGAACTGGCAGCAAAGATCGGGGGTAATGTGAAGGTGATTGCGGAGGAACCATACTATCGTTACATCCCTAAAAATGACTTAAAGCTATCCACAAAGGTCAGTATGACAGTTTCTGATCAATTCAAGATGGTAAAGATGATACATCTAAAACTATAGTGGATATACAATATCAGAGAGAGAGAACTTTATCATTTTTTCGGACGCACTGATGAAACACCATCAAAAGCCGCCTTCTATCACCAGCGTGCAAAATTAAAAGATAATGCACTATGGGAACTTTTGGCAAAAGTATTGGCTAATCCAGAGATGTGGGCATTGCTCAATTCATTGGCGAAAACGATGAAGTAATGAAAAATAGTGAAAAAATAGTGTAATTTTAATGAAAAAACAATCCATAAAACGATATAATATATGGATAAAATGAGGATATTTATTGTGTATATGGATATTCTATCTCCATCAGTAAACTAAGTAAAATAAAAATTCTGCTTTACAAACAACAAATAAAGTATTAAAATAAACAAAAAGATATCTTCAGGGCAGGGTGAGATTCCCTACCGGCGGTAAAGCCCGCGAGCCGAGAGGCATGATCCGGTGAGATTCCGGGGCCGACAGTACAGTCTGGATGGAAGAAGATGATAGTACAGTTGATTTTTTGTATGAATGAATGTAGTATCAGAGCTCTGAGATGGTGATCCATTTCAGAGCTTTTTATATAGGAAAATCAGACATTCATTTATCAATCATATGTAACAGATCAATTCCACCCTGCAGATATTTCTGCAGGCTTTTTTTGTATCTGGTACATCGTTTTCGAAATAACTATACCATTCACTTGTCTGTGAATCCGATTGCACATGTTTAAAAGCCTCGGCGTAGCCCAGGCAAAGAACAGGAATAAGAAAGAAGGAATAGAAATGACGGATCAGGAATATATGCTTCGGGCTATTCAACTGGCCAAAAAAGGAGAAGGCTGGACGAATCCAAATCCTATGGTAGGGGCAGTGATCGTAAAAGACGGAAAGATCATCGGGGAAGGCTATCATAAAAAGTATGGAGAACTTCACGCGGAACGTAATGCAATTGCTTCTCTTACAGAATCAGCAGAAGGTGCGGTGATTTATGTCACGTTGGAGCCTTGCTGTCATCATGGTAAAACACCTCCATGTACGGAAGCGATCATTGAACAGAAGATCAGAAAAGTGGTGATCGGTTCCAGAGATCCGAATCCGAAAGTGGCAGGAAAAGGTGTACAGATGTTAAGGGAAGCCGGTGTAACAGTAGTTGAAGATTTTATGAGAGAAGAATGTGATCAGCTGAACCCGGTGTTTTTCCATTATATTACTACGAAGACCCCTTATGTGGTAATGAAGTATGCCATGACACTGGATGGGAAGATCGCAACGAAAACAGGAGCATCAAAATGGATCACCGGAGAATCTGCACGAAAAGAAGTACAGCATATGCGGCATCAGTACATGGGAATCATGGCTGGTATTGGAACTGTGCTTACAGATGATCCGATGTTAAACGTCCGGGTAGAAGGCTGGAAAAGTCCTGTCAGGATTGTGTGTGACAGTAAGCTCAGGATCCCGCCGGGCAGTCAGATTGTAAAAAGTGCGGAAAAGTACCGGACGATCGTGGCTTATGCAGAACAGAAAAATGCAAAAGAGAAAATAAAAATATTACATACCATGGGAGTTGAAACCATTTACTGTCCCGACGAAAAGAATCAGATAGACCTTAAGAAGCTGATGGCAGATCTTGGAAACAGAGGCATTGACAGCATCCTCCTGGAGGGAGGAGGTACGTTAAATGACAGTGCACTGCGAGCTGGAATTGTAAAGGAAGTACAGGCTTTTGTGGCACCAAAGCTGTTTGGCGGTGTGGCTGGGAAGACACCGGTAGAGGGTATTGGAGTTGAACTGCCGTCTGAAGCAGTGGAACTGAAATATACAGATATCTGTCAGATCGGTGAGGATATCCGGATAAAATGTCAGGTGTGTGATAAAAAACAGGAGGAATCATGTTTACAGGAATCGTAGAAGAGAAAGGAAAAGTCCGTTATATACAGCTGACAGGGGAATCAGGGATTCTGGCAGTGAAAGCCCGGAAAGTCCTGGAAGGGACAAGGATCGGTGACAGTATCGCTGTGAATGGTGTGTGTCTGACAGTTACGTCGATTCAGCCGGACGGATTTACTGCCGATGTGATGGCAGAGACGATCAGAAGAAGCAGTCTTGGCAGCTGCAAGGCCGGAAGCCAGGTAAACCTGGAACGTGCAATGGCTGCAGACGGCAGGTTCGGGGGACACATAGTAAGCGGCCATATTGATGGGACTGGCGTGATACGTTCCATGCTCCGGGAAGAAAATGCCATCTGGGTATCAATTGAGACATCGCCACAGATTTTGCATCTGATCGTGGAAAAAGGATCCGTCTGTATTGATGGGATCAGCCTGACAGTTGCAAGGGTTGATGAAGCTGGTTTTCAGGTGTCGGTCATTCCACATACAGGAGAAGAAACCACTCTTTTGGAAAAGGTGCCGGGGGATCTGGTTAATCTGGAAAATGATGTGATCGGAAAATACGTAGAAAAACTGCTTGGCATCAGAAAAAACGAAGAAGAGAAAAAAGAATCCGGAATTACGATGGAGTTTCTTGAAGAATTCGGGTTTTAGAACAGGAGGATATACACTATGTCACAAAATTATCAGTACAACACAATTGAAGAAGCACTTAGGGATCTTAAGGAAGGAAAAATAGTTCTGGTCACAGATGATCCGGACAGAGAAAATGAGGGAGATCTGATATGTGCGGCAGAGTTTGCGACCAGGGAAAATATTAATTTCATGGCGACCTATGCAAAGGGTCTTATCTGTACACCGATGAGTGCAGAAATTGCGGCGAGATTGAACTTTCCGCCGATGGTTGCGGAGAACACGGACAATCACAGTACAGCATTTACCGTGGCAGTAGATCACGCAGATACAACCACAGGTATCTCTGCGGAAGAGCGCTCCTATACTATCATGAAGTGTGTGGATGATCAGTCAAAACCGGAGGATTTCAGAAGACCGGGACATGTGTTTCCGCTTATTTCCAGAAAAGGCGGGGTTTTGGTACGAAATGGCCATACAGAGGCAACAACAGATCTTATGAGACTTGCCGGACTGAAAGAATGCGGCGTGTGCTGTGAAGTTATGAAAGAAGATGGAACTATGATGCGTACATCACAGCTATGGGAAATGGCAAAAGAGCATAACCTTACATTTATTACGATCCGTGATCTGCAGGATTATATAAGAATACATGAAAAGCATGTAAAGGAGGAAGCCGTTGCAAACCTCCCGACGCAGTACGGTGATTTTAAAATGTATGGTTATATCAATGATATTACAGGAGAGCATCATCTGGCACTGGTAAAAGGTGATCTGGGAGATGGTGAGGATGTGCTTTGCCGGGTACATTCGGAGTGTCTGACAGGGGATGCATTCGGATCGCTCAGATGTGACTGTGGCCTGCAGCTGCAGACAGCGATGCGCCAGGTAGAAGCAGAAGGCCGAGGAATCATTCTGTATATGAGACAAGAAGGCCGAGGAATCGGACTGATCAATAAGATCAAAGCATATGCGCTTCAGGAGCAGGGATACGATACTGTGGAGGCTAATGTGAAGTTAGGGTTTGCACCGGATCTCAGAGAGTACTGGGTCGGGGCACAGATACTGTCAGACCTTGGTGTGAAATCATTAAGATTACTGACAAATAATCCGGATAAAGTCTATGGACTTGGCGAATTCGGACTGAAGATCAATGAGAGAGTACCTCTGGAGATTCCGGCACAAAAGTATGACCGGAAGTATATGAAGACGAAGCAGGAAAAGATGGGTCATATTTTTAAAGAAATAAATTTATAAAAAACAGCAAATATCAGGAGGAAGAAAAAATGAGACAGATCAATTTAGTAGAAGGAAAAGTAGTAGCACCGGAGGGAATGAAGGTTGGTATCGTGGCAGCGAGATTCAATGAAATTATTGTGAATAAATTATTGGGAGGGGCAGTCGACGGACTGGTAAGACATGGAGTAGAAGAAGAGAACATTACTGCAGCATGGGTACCGGGAGCATTTGAGATTCCGATTACAGCACAGAAGATGGCACAGTCAGGAAAATATGATGCAATTATCTGCGTTGGAGCTGTCATC
This sequence comes from Ruminococcus sp. AF17-22AC, assembly GCF_003460065.1. Lineage (NCBI taxonomy): Bacteria > Bacillati > Bacillota > Clostridia > Eubacteriales > Oscillospiraceae > Ruminococcus > Ruminococcus sp. AF17-22AC. Next base: position 20,789 of record NZ_QRXT01000014.1, on the reverse strand, counting down.
CGTGGAGATACTTCACATTATGATCTGGTGTGTAATGAATCTGCCAAGGGAATCGCACAGGTTGAACTTGCAACAGGAATCCCGGTTTTATTCGGAGTGATCACGACTGAAAATATCGAGCAGGCTATTGCGCGTGCAGGAAGCAAAGCGGGAAATAAAGGCTATGATTGTGCATTATCTGCGATTGAGATGGTCAATCTGATGAAGCAGCTCTAAAAGACAGGAAAATAAATGATGACAAAAACGATCATATTCGATTATGATGGAACGATCCATCATACCCTTGGAATCTATGAACCGGCATTTCGTGAAACCTATCAGTGGCTGACAGAACAGAAGGTTACCGAAGAACGGGAGATAGGCTCGGTGGAAATTGCCGGCTGGCTGGGACTTAACAGTAAGGAGATGTGGAATACATTTTTGCCGGAACTGGATCAGAGCTATAAAGAGCAGGCAAGCAGGATGGTAGGAGATCTGATGGTAAGACAGATCAGGAAACATAAGGCAGTGTGGTATCCGGGAGCAGAGGAGATGCTAACAGCTTTGAAGAACCGGGGATATCACCTTGTGATCTTAAGTAACTGTAAAGCTTCATATCGTGAGGCACACTGGAAGGAATTTGGGATGGAACGATGGTTTGATCGTTTTTTTGACTGTGAATCATACAGATTCCGTCCAAAGACAGAAATTGTGCAGGAAATCATCCGGGAATATAGTGGCCCTTATCTGGTAGTCGGAGACAGGAGACAGGATCTGGAATGTGCCAGGTCCTGCAAAAGCCCTTTTATAGGATGCCTGTATGGATATGGTGAGAAAGGGGAACTGAATGGGGCTGATTATTATGCAGAACATATAGAGGATATACTGCAGATGGTGATATGATTTTTGCAATATAAAAATCTGAAGGAAAAAAGTTAAAAATAAGTACTTCTGTAAAATAAAAGGATATAGAAAATTTGCAACAACTTGTTGCAAATTCTGAGGCGGGGATGATTTTAGGATAGTCATAGTGATAGAGGTAATCCACTTTCCTAACCCCATCTGTACAGTAAAGTTCTCAAGTCCAGTTGTACAAAGCGCTACTGCACGGGGAACCAGATGGAATGCATCTCCACTTCCTAAAAGAACTGCCATAATTCCAAACATGGTAAACTGTCGGTTTCCTTTGCCTTTGCGGATCATTTATAGATTTTACTGTGGAAGATTTTGCATAAAGTGTTTTCCGTGCTTGTGTGTACCATTATCTGATATCAAAGCAGTACAGGGTGATTCCGGCCATGCACAGGTCAATATGATTACGGATGCGTACTCTCATATTCCGGATGATGACCAAAGGAAAAATGCAGAGCTTTTTAAAGAAGCATTTTATGAGAAAAAGAATCTGAATCCAGAGAGGCGGGCGTTGCTCAATTCGTTGGCGAAAACGATGAAGTAATGAAAAATAGTGAAAAAATAGTGTAATTTAGTGAAAAAACAATTCATAAAACGATATAATATATGGATAAAATGAGGATATTTATTGTGTATATGGAGATTCCTATGAGAGACTTTGATTCTATTGTAAGTCCTGCAAAATTGTTAACACCTGAAATTGTTCAGATGGTTAGCAGCATCCATGAACATAAAGGCAAACAGGAATTATTTCTCGAAGCCAATGTAGATGAATTGAAAACACTCTTAGAAGTTGCATTGATTCAGAGTACGGGAGCATCCAACCGAATCGAAGGTATATTTACAAGCGATAAGCGTTTGGAAGAATTGGTAAGTCAAAAAGCAGAACCCCGCAACCGATCTGAGCAGGAAATTGCTGGTTATCGTGAAGTACTTTCCACAATTCACGAAGGCTATGAATATATCGATCCAAGACCGAACATTATTTTGCAGTTACATCGAGATCTGTACTCCTATTCACAGGGATCTGCTGGTGGAAGTTATAAGAATTCCGATAATGTAATTGCAGAAACAGATGCCGAGGGTCATCAGAAGACACGTTTTATTCCAGTTCCCGCATTTCAGACTGCTGAAGCGATGGAAGAACTTTGCACTCGCTTCCTTGAAGCATCGGAGTCTTTCTAAGCCTGATAGAATTAAAGCGGTTATTGATAACAAGGTTGGCAAAATTACAAAGAAAGAAATCATGGAGCTTTGTCCTGATATAAGCAAAATTACCGTGGAAAGGACTTTGACGAATCTGGTTAAGAGTGGGTATATCGCAAAAGTTGGTGCAGGTTCATCTACTGGTTATGTCCGTGTTTAAAAATATGAAAGCAGCTTATAAATTTGCCAGTCAAAACCGGCATTTTCTTAGCAAAAATCATTGCCTTTTATGTCGGCTTCTATAGCCGTAATCCTTTAATATCTTTAATACGTGATAAGATCGTATTGCAGCTGCAGCTGATAACGCCGGGAAGTGTATCAATGACTGTGTGCAGGAAGTGTTCCATTTCATCACTTGATGAAGCAACGGCATGTACATGCAGCTTGTCTCTTCCTGTGACACGGTAAATCTGCGTGACAGTATCATTATTATGTAATATATCTGTCACCTGCGACAGATGGTCTGGTTTTATCTCGATTTCAAAATAGCATGAAACAGCACCGCTGATCTTTTGAGGGTTTATTATAGTTGTATATTCTTCAATTATGCCTTGTTTCTCCAGAGCCTGAATCCGGGCTTTTACTGCCACTCTGGAAATACCGGTTTCTTTACCGATATCAGAGTAAGAAATACGCGCATTTTCTATAAGCAACTGGATGATTTTCTGATCCAGTTCATCTAAACCGTTCAGGTACATAAGTGTCCCTCCTGTAAAATAATATCTTCCGGATATTAAATATCATATCATTTATTTAGCTGAAAGTAAACGTGGGCTTGACTTAGCAGCTGTAACTACATATAATTGTTTCATAACGTAATTTAAAACTTGCGTTTTGAATCTATGGAATAGATTCTGGTGAAGAAAAAAATAAGTGAAATTATAAAGGCTTTGGAGGAATATGATAATGTCAAAAGATGAATATCTGATCACAGATACGCCTCTTAAAGCGTTGACGGTTTTTGCAATGCCAATGATTTTGGGCAGTTTTTTTCAGCAAATATACAATATGGCTGACTCTATCATCGTCGGCCAATTTGTTGGCTCCTCTGCACTTGCAGCTGTCGGGGCCTGCGCAGCGCTGACCAATGTTTTCATTTGTGTGGCACTGGGAGCAGGTGTCGGTGCCGGTGTGCTCGTGAGCCGCTATTTCGGTGCCAGGGAGTATGGAAAAATGAAGACCATCGTGTCAACGTCCTTGTTTAGCTTTTTAATTCTAAGCATAGTCCTTGGTGTTTTTGGCTTTTGCTTTTCCAACTCGATGATGAGGGTATTACAAACCCCTGGCGATATACTGAATGATGCAGTGTTATATCTGCGGGTCTATTTTGTGGGTTTTCCGTTTCTGTTTATGTATAATATTCTTTCCAACATGTTTACTTCCATTGGTGAATCAAAAATCCCACTGGGACTCTTGGTATTCTCGTCAATCTTAAATATTTTTATGGATCTTTGGATGGTGGCCGGACTTGGTCTCGGTGTGTTTGGTGCAGCCCTTGCGACTCTTATAGCACAGGGGATTTCTGCGGTGTTTTCACTTTTTCTTTTCCTTAGCCGGATGCGTCGATATAAAAGTCGCTTTGACTGGTTTGACAGGCAGGAGTTATATTCCATGCTTCAAATTGCTGTACCTTCGGTTCTTCAGCAGTCTACAGTGTCCATCGGTATGATGATCGTACAGGCTGTTGTAAATCCTTTCGGTACACAGGCACTTGCGGGGTATGCGGCGACGATGCGGGTAGAGAATGTTTTTTCATTGATTTTTGTATCCATTGGCAATGCGGTTTCCCCATATGTTTCCCAGAATCTTGGTGCAAAGAAAATTGAACGGATCAAAAAAGGATATCATGCTGCACTGGTGTTAGATGTATGTTTTGCAGTTCTTGCTTTTATAGTCATTGAAACATTGCATACTCAGATTTCCTCACTATTCCTTGGTAAAGATGGAACTGCCCTGGCTTATCAGGTATCCGAGGGTTATATGAGATGGCTCGGTTACTTCTTCATCTTTATGGGAATCAAAATGGCAACCGATGGGGTTCTTCGTGGTCTTGGAATCATGCGCCCGTTCCTTATTGCAAATATGGTGAATCTGGCGATCCGCCTGTCGGTTGCTTTGATTTGTGCACCGCGTTTTGGCATTGTATTTGTCTGGCTTGCTGTACCAGCAGGTTGGTTTGCAAACTTTTTAATATCCTATGTGGCTCTTCGGAGATCATGGCCGACTGATAAAGAGGTGCAATCCCGATAGCCTAAAGTAATTTAAAAGGAGAAATTTATAGTATGAACGATAAATGTGTAGTATTGAATGCAAAGAAAATGAATTTTGATGGGAAGCTGGATTTTTCCGTTTTATCTTCTGATGTTACAGTATATGATGATACAACAGAACAGCAGCTGTCAGAGCGTATTCAGGGTGCAGATATCATTGTAACAAAGGAGATGCCTGTGAGTGCAGAAATGATACAGAAATTTCCGGAATCTGTTAAACTGATCTGCGAGGCAGGTACAGGATATAATAATATTGATCTTGAAGCAGCACGAAAGAAGGGGATTACAGTCTGCAATATCCCGGCATACAGCACAGAACGTGTGGCACATACTGCGATCATGATGATATTGAATCTGAGTTCTGCAATGCAGGTACAGATGAAGATGCTGGCATGCGGAAATCATGACAATTTTACCAGAAATCTTCAGGTTCCGCATGTTGAGGTAAATGGAAAAACACTTGGTGTTATAGGTGCAGGACACATTGGCAGGAAAGTTATCCAGATCGCACAGGCTTTGGATATGAACATACTTGTATATACCAGGACACCGAGAGAGGATGAGAAGGGGATTCGCTATGTGTCGCTTGAGGAATTACTCAAGAATAGTGATTATGTTTCCATGCACTGCCCATTGACGGAAAATACAAAACATATGATAAACAAAGAGTCTTTATCACTTATGAAGCCCTCAGCGTTTATCATTAATACTTCAAGAGGTGCACTTATTGATGAGACTGCTCTTATAGAAGCATTGGAAAATGGTACGATTGCAGGAGCCGGACTTGATGTTCAGGAAACTGAACCACCTGAAGAAACCAACCCTCTTTATACTATGGATCATGTCCTTTTGACGCCACATATGGGATGGAAAGGTCTTGAGACAAGACAGCGGTTGGTTTCTATTCTGGCGGATAATATAAAGCAGTTTATGGAAGGGAATCCGATCAACGTTGTATCAGGTCTATAGTATCTGGCAGCAAAGTGATGATATAACTTCCGGGTTTGCAGAGTGAAAAAAATATAATTACAATCAATAAGTCAGTGCTTTGATATCTTCTTCCAATATAGCAGGAATAACATAAACAATAGAATTACTGGAAAAAATAAGTCCGAATAGTCGTCAGAAACGCTGAGAAGAAATTATTCTCAGCGTTTTTTGAACATTACTATAATGTCAAGGAATCTTCTGCATCTACCCCACATCTGTAAATTTCCATCAAGATACAGTCTCGCATATTCTAGTGGTTCATCAATGGCAAGTGTGTTTAATGCACAATCTGATCCGGGTGTGGTTCTCAAATTCTTTTCTGCTTTCCAGCAGTCAATGCGAAGCATATAGCCTGCACTGATATAAACATCAATGCTGTTTCGTCCGGGATTATATTCTGCAAATATTGTTCTCATCGTATTTTATCTCCTTATCGTTCAATCAATTATTTGCTACAAAAATCAGAAGCATTTCAATCAGTTCACCATGTCACTTTTATTTTGTGTTATACTGTTTTACATAATTTTCTTGGTCTTGTATTTTCCCTTATCAGAGTTCGTAAACACTGGCGGGACGATATAACACAAGGGAAACAATAAGGGAAAGCTCAATCGAAAGTTGTAGTAAAGGAGGTTTACAATGGGGTTTTGGATTTTTATGTTGATTATGGATTTGCTTCTTCCATTTACGATGATTGGTTTTGGAAGATATTTTATGAAAAAGGCTCCAAAGGAAATAAATTCAGTATTTGGATATCGGACTTCGATGTCTATGAAGAACAAAGACACATGGGAATTTGCTCATAAATATTGTGGTAAAGTTTGGTATGTCTGTGGAATGGTTATGTTGCCGATAACAGTAATATTCATGCTTTTAGTAATTGGAAAAAATGAAGATTGTGTTGGGAGTATAGGAGGAATTATCTGTGGTGTTCAACTTATTCCTTTAATTGGATCTATTCTCCCAACAGAAATAGCATTAAAAAAGAATTTTGATAAGAATGGAACAAGACGATAAATTCAAGTTTTTGAAACTGAGAAATTGGTATTTTAAGAGGAGGTATGTATTATGAATATAGGATTTTGGTCATGTATAATTTTGGTTATACCATTTGTAATTATAGGTGTGTTATTTGCGATTTTTAAGGAAAAAGCAACTAAATTTGTTTCAGGATTTAATTCATTTTCTAAAGAAGAACAGGCAATGTATGATAAAGCTCAGATCTCTCGTGATATAAGAAATCAGTGCTTCATATGGACTGTTATAATGTTAGCAGGAGCGACATTATCCTGCTTTTTAACCCCATATATGGCTATACCAACCTATATTATTTGGTTAGTTCTGTTTTTTAGAGAAGTCCACTTTGATAACCATAAAGCGTTTAAAAAATATTTATTAAAATAAATTATTGTTTGCAGGAGATGCTTATTTATGAAAAAAGGAATAAACAAATCAATCTTATTTTACATTGCATCAGTTCTGTTTTTCATAGCGTCAGCTATTGGCTTTACGAGTGGAAATGAAAGTTCTATGGCTATAATATGGTTATGTCTTGGTTCTTCATTTCTTTGCTTGGGTTCGACTCATAAGAAAAAGGAAAACAATACAGATGATAAATAATTTCCTGCTTGTATTGTTGGAAAATCGGAATTCATAGAGTTCTTTTGTGATTTGCAACTGCTGGTTGACAGATTTACAGCCTGAAATGGTGGAATGCAAACAGCAAAACTGTTATATTGAGCTCATAAAATCTGCAAAAGGAGAAAAAAATGATTTTAGCTGATAAGATTACAGAGGAAAGAAAAAAGAATGGATGGTCACAGGAAGAACTAGCCAATCAGTTGGGCGTATCCAGACAGGCAGTATCTAAGTGGGAAAGTGCAGGAGCTGTTCCAGATTTGCAAAGAATTTTACAGATGTCGGAGCTATTTTGTGTTAGTACAGATTACCTATTAAAAGATGAAATGAAAGCAGAAAATATCACCTATCACGAAAGTACTGAAAGCTATGCAGAACCGTTGAAAAAAATAACTATGGAGAATGCAAATGAATTTCTTGACATGAAAAGAAATGGATCCAAAGTAGTGGCAAATGCAACAAGTATGTGTATCTTAAGTCCAATATTATTGATTGTTCTTGTGACAATGGCAGAAGATAGCGTATTTCATGTTTCGGAATCTCTGGCAACAGTATTTGGATGTGTTTTTTTGCTTGGAATGGTTGCGGCAGCCGTCTTTTTGTTTATTACATATGGAATGAGTGAATCACATATGGAACATTTTGAAAAAGAATGCTTTGAAACAGAGTATGGTGTATCTGGAATGGTACGAGAAAAAAAAGATTCCTATGAACCAATTTTTATCAGAGGAACAGCTGTTGGGGTAGTGCTTTGTATACTGGCAGTGATTCCGACAATTATTGCCGAATCTATGGAAGCGTCCGACTATTACTGTGGTCTTTCCGTTGGATTACTGCTATTCATACTTGCAATAGGAGTGAATCTGTTGGTTCGTGTTGGGATGGTAAAAAGCAGTTACGATACCCTTCTTCAGGAAGGCGAATATACAAAAGAAGAAAAACTGTTTAAGAAAAAGACTGACACGTTTTCTGGTGTATATTGGTGCTTGACTACAGCGATTTACCTTGCATGGAGCTTCTGGACGATGAGCTGGGATATTACATGGATTGTATGGCCGGTTGCTGGTGTTTTGTTTGCAGCATTGCTTGGTGTGGTGAAAATGGTGTTAAAGAATGGCAGTGAAACTTAGCACTATATTTAAGATGGAGTTAAGTTTATTTTCCGCATATTATACGCATCCAGAAATTCAAGTTTGACGGAGTAATAAATATGAAAATCCGAGAAGTGAATGAGAATAAAAAGCAATTTATAGCATTATTGTTATTAGCTGATGAGCAGGAAAATATGATTGATCACTATCTTGAAAAAGGTACTATGTATGTACTTGAAGATGGTAATGTAAAAGCTGAATGTGTCGTTACTGATGAAGATAATGGAATACTTGAAATTAAAAATATTGCAGTTGATCCTCAGAATCAAGGACAGGGCTATGGGAAAGCATTGATTGACTTCCTTGCAAGTAAATATGCAGATGAATATTCTATTTTGCAGGTTGGAACAGGTGACAGCCCGTTGACCGTACCGTTTTATGAAAAATGCGGATTTGTCCGATCTCACAATATTCCGAATTTCTTTACGGACAATTATGACCACCCAATTTATGAGTGTGGTGTACAGTTAATAGATATGGTATATTTGCAAAGATGTTTATAACTTCCAGTTTGTCTTGCTGTGTTCAAATCACAAAAAGGTCATCGTTTCACGATTATGGTAAAACGATGATCTTTTTTATTTCTTCCAGTAACAGATTAGCAACAGGAGTGAATCTCCTTTTTGTTGTTTACCTATAATAACGATTGGAGTAGTCGATTATAGACACTGCAATCAAAAAAATCTGAAAATATATTTATCAACATTACATAAAAGTGTGTAGATGCACATAAAATGGGAATACATATTGAAATTCAGGTCATTCTGTGATAGAACCTCTTTACTAAAAAGTGTGCAGATGCACGGAAATGGGGAGTATAACGATGGAGATTAAAAGAGACGCTTACCTACAGCAGCTGATCGAGCGAAAAGATAATGGAATGATAAAGGTGATTACCGGCATTCGTAGATGTGGCAAATCCTTTTTGCTGTTTACCATCTTTAAGAGATACTTACTGGAGAACGGCGTTGATGTTGATCATATTATTGAGATTGCATTGGACGGTATTGAAAATGAGGAACTAAGAGATCCTAAGGTGTGTTTCAAGTACATCAAAGATGCCATGAAAGACGATGGCAAATACTATCTGCTTCTTGATGAAGTGCAGTTTATGTCACAATTTGAGGAAGTGCTGAACAGCCTGCTCCGCATGAGCAATATTGATGTGTATGTCACCAGAAGTAATTCCAAGTTCCTGTCCAGCGACATTGTGACCGAGTTCCGTGGCAGAGGTGATGAGATTAGAATCTATCCTCTCTCCTTTGCAGAGTTTTATTCTGTCTATGACGGCAATTATGATGATGCCTGGGATGACTACATGATCTACGGAGGATTGCCGCAGATCGTAAGTTTCCAGAGCGAACGACAGAAAGCGGACTATCTGAAGAACATCTTTGCAAATGTCTATCTGAAGGATGTTATTGAAAGAAATAAGATTCAGAACGTGGATGAGATTGGGATTCTGGTTGATGTGCTTGCATCTGCAATCGGCGCACCGACCAACCCTTCAAAGGTTGCCAATACCTTTGCCAGTGAGCGCCAGATGACTTATACTAATAAAACCATCTCCAAGCACATCGACCATTTGACAGATGCCTTTTTGATTTCCAAGGCAAGCCGATACGATATTAAGGGCAGAAAGTATATCGGTGCAAATCTGAAATACTACTTTACTGATCTGGGACTGAGAAATGCACGTCTGAATTTCAGACAGCAGGAGCCTACTCATATCATGGAGAACATTGTTTATAACGAGCTGCTGATCCGTGGCTACAATGTTGATGTGGGTGTCGTGGATATCTTCGATAAGGATAAAGAGGGCAAACGTGTTCGCAAGCAGTTGGAGGTTGACTTTGTGGTGAATCAAGGAAACCAGAGATACTATATCCAGGTTGCATATGACATGACTTCGGAAGAAAAACAGACGCAGGAGTTCAATTCTCTGCGTAATATCCCGGACTCTTTTAAGAAGATCGTCATTGTAAATGGCAGCAAAAAGCCTTGGAGAAATGATGAAGGTTTTGTCATCATGGGAATGAAGTATTTCTTGCTGAATGCGAATAGTCTGGAATTTTAAGTCGATTTGAGTTGTTGCTGTGGTGTTGTTCTATTTCAAAAAAGAGTGAAATGATATAAATAAGGCCACGGCTGATTTCATGTTGGAACAGCCGTGGCTCAGTTTATTTTTTTATCCGTACAAACGAGACTGTTTCGCAGATTATGTAGAACAGACAGAGTACGACTCCGATAGTGAGAACATACGAGAATAAAGATGAACTTAAGAACGAGATAAACAAAAGTTTGTTGAATTAAAAATGAAATAAAGTTCCAGTAATCATAGAGTGTATGGATTCAATTCCATATGCTCTTTTTCTTTACTGAAAAATTTAATGTTACGAGTTTCTTACGAGTGGTATTAAAAAACTCGCAAGAAGACTCGTAGGAAAAAAAGTAAAAAAATTTGCTTTTGACCACTGTAAAACATGCTCTGAGCGTTTCGTTATATGAAGGGATAATTTTTCTTTCATATTTCAAAGAAAAGAGGATAAAGAAATGTCAGAGAAAAGATGTTATACAGTTCAAGAGTTACAGGAAATCTTAGGAGTCAGCAGACCTACTATTTATAACCTTTTGAAGAAAAAGGAATTCCGGTGGATCCAGTTGGATGGCGGAAAGTATCGTATCTCAAAGAAGAGTTTCGATGACTGGCTCGATAACTTGGAACAGTAAAAAACAGGGTGTTGATCAGGCAGATTTTGTCTGCATCGACATCCTAAATTTTTATCTGGATTTGAGATATGATATAAGAAAAAAACACTAACACTAAAAAGACAGGAAGTGAAGAATCTGCTTAAAGATGCAAATGAAAATGGCGTAAAATTAAGTCATCAGGCACCAACACTGTATGATGTTGTCCCAAAAGAAGAAATTACTGAATTTGAAGAGCTTATGCGCAAAACCATAGCTGACATTGTATCAGAAGCCAGTAGCGTTGCCTGTTGGGTGTATGTGCAGAAATATGTGAAACAGAAAACTCTTGACGAAATGCTGCAAGAATTGCCAGGAGCAGACCAGTTTATCATTGTCATGGATACCTGGTTCGAAAGACTGATGGCGGAATAATGGATGCTATGATAGAATAAAGAAAACGATTTGAAGTGCAAATCGGAATTTATCAGAAAATGAGGAATAGTTGAAATGGAGGCGCTATAATAACATGAAGATTGAAGGGAACCAGAAAGAACTGGATGCAATGGTAGAATTTCATAAGGGAAACCGTGTCGAGGGGTTGAGACTGCAAGAAGAATTTGCAGCGGAATTTCGTAAGGAGTATAAAGACAAAGATCACTGTCCTTGCCTGAAAGCCTGTCGTTATCACGGAAACTGTAAGGAATGTGTAGCAATCCACAGAGCGCATCAGGAACATGTTCCTAATTGTATGCGACCATTGATTAATAAAAAATTGAAATTGATGTCAGAATTAACAGAGCATACCTTGGCAAATGAAATAGAAGCTCCACATGAGATTTTAAGAAAATAGGCAAGTCAAATTCCAGTTTGTATATATCTTTTAAAAGGTATATGATTAAGAAAAACGGCAGGAGGTATCTGAATGAAATCACATAAATATTGGTCTATCGGTGCACTGATTACAATGCTTGGAACTTTTTATACAGGTTATAAGGGATCAAAAGAAGGCCATAAGTACTTTGCAGCAAGTTCTTTGCTTTGCATGATTATGGCTATTTATACAGGACACAAGATGATTTCTGGTAAAAGTAGGAAGAAAAAAGAAGTTTCAGTAGAGAGTGTTGAAGATTAAAAAACAAAATATTTTAATAAATAACGCCGGTGCGGGATTTTTGATATCCAGTACTGGCGTTATTTATTCTACAGGGGCTTGGGGGTGTAGCCACCAAATATATTATTAATTTTCTTCTTCGGTAAGTTTGTTAAGGATCCACAAGTGAAACGTCTGTTATTGAGAGGGTATGGGGAGATCCCCATCAAGATAAATCCCATAGGAGAACAGGATGCCAAACGGCAATACTGTTAAACATGGGTGGATCTTGCTCTTATTTGTATCCCTCTATATAACGAAACGTTCAGAGGCTGTTTTACAGTGGGGGAAAAGAAAAAATATCAAAAAATTGATGATTAATGGTGAGCTTGTGATAGAATGGAAAAAAGAGAAAAGCATAAAGGATGTAGTTGTGGAGAATATTTGTTATGATTAGAAAGTTGCTGAACGGAGATATCGATAGAGTTGCTGACATATGGTTAAAGACAAATCTGAAAGCACATTATTTTATTTCCAATCAATACTGGAAAAGTAATTATGAATTAGTAAAAGAAATGCTGTCACAATCCGAAGTCTATGTGTTTGAAGCAGATAAAATGATACAAGGATTTGTAGGACTAAATGATGAATATATCGAAGGTATTTTTGTCTCTGATGAAATGCAGTCATGTGGCATAGGTAAGCTTTTATTGGATTATATTAAGGATAAAAAAGTCAGCTTACGATTAAATGTATATCAGAAGAATGCCAGAGCAATTTCTTTTTACCAAAGAGAAGGGTTCATTATTCAATGTGAAGGTTTGGATGAAGCTACTGGTGAAAAAGAGTACACCATGCTATGGAAACAAAAATAGAAATCGGGATTTGTGAGGAAAAGGCAAATGAAAAGGCGAATGAAACAAAAAAGTAAAAATGCGATTTCAATCATAGGTGGTGCAGATGGTCCTACAAGCATTTTTATAGCAGGACATTCAAAAAAGCAACCATTAAAGATTAGAATCAAAAATAGCATATATAGATATAAGAGAAAAAAAGTAGAGAAGACAATAGTTGCAAATCCGCATTCTCTTTCTGAAACAGTGCAGTATGCAAAAGATAAATACGAATTGACCGAAACTGCTCCCGCTGATAGAGAATATATTGAACAAATAAAATGTCTAAAAGAGAGTTTGATTTTGCAATATGAACCAGAACTTTTGGGTGAAATGAAGGATATTTCGGTACCGGATTTTTCTAATGAAGCATCCGTCAAAGAGTATTTGGGTAAAATAAAGACTCGAAATGAAATGATTGCTGAAATGCCCGATAGTATAATTCCTATGGATTTTCATTTGTATAAAATAAGAATCGATGATGATTTTCTTGAAATGGAGATAGATTATACTTGGAATATATTTGGAATGTCTTATTCAGGAAATAAGGCGGTAATGAAAAAATTTAAGAAAATATCCAGAGATTTATACAGTTATTATGGTGTTACTGAGGAAGATATTAAAAATAAGACAAAAAGATATTCGTCACTGGTAACGAACTTGAGTTCATAAATTCTTATTTTTGTGAAAATGAGCATTTGTCAGTTCGCATTCCTTGTCAAAAAGACATCGGATCACAGTTCAGTACATCTATATAAAACTCTTTTCGTAGGATGCTTCGTCTGAATTCATCTGCAATCTCCGTCATAATAAAAATATCTCCATCATTTCAAAAGAGAATGCTGGAGATATTTAGCCTTGCTTATTCTTGTAGTAACCAATCGGCTATATCGTGAATTACGATTCCTTCATAGCTATATTGGGGATGTTTGGTTCTAGCAATAATCATTTTCGGATAAGCATCTCGAATCTGAAGCCGCGGAAAGCATTTTCTCTCAAATGTTTCCTGCCCGGAAATGTTGTCGCTGATCTGAATATAAAACTTCTCGTTGCTTCTCTGAGCAACAAAGTCGATTTCCTTTTGATAGAGCTTGCCGATATAAACATTATATGAAAATAGATCATACGCTCTGTTTTTTGCAATATTTTATCTTGCGAATTTATCATTGTAACGAATATGCATATCTTCCCAATCCATGAACAATACATAAAATACTTTCCCGTATTGCGGGCTCTCTACAATTCTTCCATGATCAAGAACAGAAAAATAAGTTCCGTCAGCTTTTCGAAGATGAAAGTGAATATAGTCATTTTCATTGCCATTGTCAATCTGTTCCCAGATACTTGATTCTATCTGTTGCTGTTCATCTTCACGAATCAAGTTGCGAAAACTTTTCTCAGTAAGTCTGAACAGTTCATCTATATCTTTATATCCAGACATATGAAGAAATTCATCATTTGCAAAAAATAGTTCATCATCTTCCTTGTCAGCTCTGTATATGATGAATGCACCTGGAAGATGTTCAGAGATATCCTTGAATGCGAATCCAAGTTGTTTGCGGGCACCTGACCGAAGTCCTTCTCTATAGACCATACATCCATTTTTTCCATGAAGTTTTATTTCATAAAGAGCGGCATCTGCGCAGCGCATGAGTTGTGAACGATTGGATGCAAATGTTGGATATTCTGCATATCCTAGAGAAATATAAAATGCATGTTCCTTACCATGGTATGAGAATGATTTAGGAAGTTTGGTGAATTTCTGCAGCTGTAATTGTGCTGTTATGTGTCTCTGCTCTTTTTCGTGGGTGTCTGTTTTGTATACAATCAAACTAACAAGGCATATGCCCAGTAAAAAGGTGATAAGAGGCACAAGTGTTTGTTTTTTCACTTGGTTCACCTCGTTTTGTCCATGGGAATTTTTATAATAAAGCATTATAGCACAGAAGTCGAAAAACAGAATAGGTTTTATGAAAAGAACGAACTGTGCATAATCCATATGAAGTCGAATTTGAGAGAAATTATTCACTATATTGACGAGTCAACACTTGAAAAAGCGAAGAACGAAAAAGTTCAAAAGCAAGAGTCTCCCTCAAAGGTGTCAAAAGACGTAGAGGAGTCTGTTGATAAGATGATCTCCAATCGTATGAGCAAAGCATATTCTGAATGGAAATCAAATCAAGATACACGGCCATATAATGAAAATATAGAGAAGGAATACCAGAAGCTTTTGGAAACACTGTCTCCGGAACAAGAGGAAGTGCTTACGAAGTATTGCGATGAAATATTTGCCAGCGGAGCAGAGACAGAAGAGTTTTTCTATCGCCTGGGCATAAAGGATGGACTGAGATTAAAAAGTACGGTAAAATCTGTATTAGAAATGATATCGTGAAAGTATACTTTAGAACTACTAGTTCTGGCAAATCCGTTGGTTGTGCGGATTTATGCACTGCTATTTGATGTAAACTGATAACATCAGAATTAGATAAAAGAGATAAAGGAGAAGAGATATGTGGCTGCCGGATTTTTTTATTCAAAGACTTTTAAAATTATAGCGACAGTAATCTTTACTGTTGAGCTGATAATCATAATTACATTGAAGGTAGTGGATCTTTACTGTGATGAACCGGGATGCTGGAACAAAAAGGATTGGGGAACAAACTATTGCATGGAGCATATTAACAGTATTTATGAAGAGGCGATGAAAAGAGAAGGAGCATATGAAAATTCCCAAAGAAGTTATTCTTCTGGAAAAAAGAGTACTCCATCGCGTTCATACAATACATACAGCAATTCTTATTCATCCCGGAGAAACGATTCCTATGATGTTTATAATTATGATGATCCGGATGATTTCGCTGATGACTGGGCTGAGGAATTTGGTGGAGGAAATTATGATGGCGGATATGATGATGCTTATGATTACTGGGAGGAGAACTACGGGAATTAATAATGCAAGGAAATTGTGGAGGTGAACTTGTTGAAAGAAAGTACATATCAAACTCCTTGTGGAACGATTCACTATTGGTCAAGTATTCTGAGTTTGGATACAACGACGCTTGTATTTCTTCCGGGGCTGACTGCTGACCATAGACTGTTTGATAAACAGGTTGAGCATTTCGTGGAAAAATATAATATTATTGTATGGGATGCACCGGCTCATGCCTCTTCCTGGCCGTTTCGGTTTGAATTTGATCTGTTTGATAAGGCAAAATGGCTGAATGGGATTCTTGAAAAAGAAGAAATCATAAAACCAATTATAATCGGTCAATCAATGGGAGGATATGTGGGACAGGCTTATGCACAATTGTATCCTGACCGGCTGGCAGGTTTTATTTCCATTGATTCAGCACCGCTCCAGAGAAACTATGTGACAGCAGTGGAGATCTGGCTTCTGAAAAGAATGGAACCAGTATATGCACATTACCTATGGAAGTTGCTTTTGAAATCCGGAACCGAGGGAGTTGCAACTTCTGATTATGGCAGAAATCTGATGAAGGAAATGATGCTAGTCTATGATGGTGATCAGCATCGTTATGCCCAAATTGCCGGGCATGGGTTTCGTATTCTGGCAGAGGCAATGGAAAAGGATCTGCCATATGAAATCAAATGTCCTTCCCTGTTGATATGTGGTACAAAGGATCATGCCGGTTCATGCATAAGGTATAACAGAGAATGGCATCGAAAAACGAAAATTCCTTTAAAGTGGATTGAAGGGGCCGGTCATAATTCTAATACAGATAAACCGGAGACGATCAATAGTTTACTAGAAGAGTTCTTCTCAAATATTTTATGAGAGGCAACCTAAAGTTATTTGAATTGAAAAATCGGTATTTGCAGGAGGTAATTATGACTGAAAGAGAAAAAATGCTAGCAGGTCAGCTTTATGACTGTGGGGATGCCGAGCTGTTGACACAGTGGCATAAAGCCAAAGATTTGGCAAGAAATTATAATCAAACTAATTCTTCAGATGCTGCAGAAAAAGAAAAAATTCTGAATGAACTGCTTGGTGGGAAAGGGAAGAATCTGTGGATTACTGCGCCGTTCTATGTGGATTATGGAAACAATATTTATTTTGGGAATAACTGCGAAGTAAATATGAATTGCACTTTTTTGGATGACAATATAATTCGTATTGGGGATAATGCCTTGATTGCACCAAACGTGCAGATTTATACAGCATTTCATCCGACAAATGCAGGGGAGCGTTTCGGTGAGCCGAAAGAGGATGGCTCGTTTGAGTTTTGTAAAACAGGAACAGCACCTGTTATTATCGGCGACAATGTCTGGATTGGCGGTGGCGCTATTATTCTGCCCGGTGTTACGATTGGAAATAATGTCGTAATAGGAGCAGGCAGTATTGTAACGAAAGACATTCCAGACAATGTAATTGCAGTTGGAAATCCCTGCAGAGTAATCAAAGAAAACAAATAAAGTCGGATGTTATATTTTGCATAGCCAAGCCAATAAATTCAAGTTTTACGAAATGAAGAAATTGTAGGAGGAATATATATGGTTGGAAGAATTTATCATGTAGGGCTAACGGTCTCTGATTTGGATCGATTGCTTTTTACTTCCGAGATCCTGATGGAATTATTCTTGAAATGATGCAACCGTTATAAAAGGACAATAAACAAATCGGAATCAGTAGGAGGATCATTATGAGATTTTATAACATATTTTTCAGCCCGACAGGGGGCACAGAGAAAGTAGCAGATATTGTTGCGAAAGGGACGAAGCTG
Source organism: Ruminococcus sp. AF17-22AC (assembly GCF_003460065.1). Lineage (NCBI taxonomy): Bacteria > Bacillati > Bacillota > Clostridia > Eubacteriales > Oscillospiraceae > Ruminococcus > Ruminococcus sp. AF17-22AC. The sequence continues at coordinate 3,227 of NZ_QRXT01000014.1, read as the reverse complement.
GATGCTGAAGAAATCGATCTAATTAAAGAACCAGATAAACTCATGAAGGTGAAATTTGAAAAAAAGGACCTATGTTTGGTTGCTGTACCGTCTTACGGTGGACGCATTCCATCAGTTGTAACGGATATGTTCCGCAAAGTAAAGGCAGATGGTACGAAAGCAATTCTTGTGGCAGTATTTGGAAACCGTATGATTGATGATACTCTATTGGAACTACAGGATGTTCTGGAGGCATCAGGATTTGTATGTATCGCAGGAATGGAGGCTGTCGCAGAGCATTCCCTGATGCACCAATTTGGAACCGGACGCCCGGATCGGCAGGATGAAAAGGAATTGCTGGAATTTGCCGCAAAGATTATGCAAAACAGCGAAGCACAAAGTACACCTGCATTTCCGGGAAACAGACCATATCGAGAATATGGTGGTGTTCCGCTCAAACCTGTTGCAAATGGAAAATGCACTTCCTGCGGTCTGTGCGCAAAAGAATGCCCGGCAGGTGCCATTCCGTTGGAAAATCCAAAGATGACCGATAAGGATAAGTGCATTTCTTGTATGCACTGTGTAGCAGTCTGTCCGAAGAAAGCACGAAATTACAGTAAGCTTGTCAGTTTTATCGCTGGACTGAAAATGAAGAAGGTTTGTTCCGGTAGGAAGGAAAATAAATTGTATTTATAATAGGGCGAGCAATACAATGAGAAACATGTAAATTGATACGTGAACAATCGGCTCAGTATGATATTTAATTAAATATTGCAATGAAAAGATCATTTACCGTAAACAAGCAGTAGATGGTCTTTTTTATATCTTTTTGTGAACAAGTAGAGATTTATAGCCGGAAATCTATGTTTTATCATAATCCGTGAAATAAGATGGGTTAATTCTTCGATTTACATATTTTTTAAGGTGTTCCGGCATGGTATTATGGTACTTATAAAGAACCAATTATATCTGTTGGAGAGAGTGGTGAAAAGTTATGAAGCTATTATTTAAACAAAGGCTGTTTTCATGGTTTGTCAGCTATGATATCTATGATGAAGCAGGCAACACTGTTTATGTAGTAAAAGGTCAGCTGTCCTGGGGACATAAACTTGTAATTTATGATGCCTATGGAAACGAAGTAGGAATGGGATTATAGCATTCTTGATCGAAGCGGTTATTCAATTGCACGGGTTAGTAAAGAACTGTTTCATATGACAGATACTTATGTTATTGATGTACAGAATTCGGGAAATGCGTTGGATGCGCTGATGTTTGTACTTGCGATTGATGCAGAAAAATGTTCCAGGAATTAAAAAGTTGATCTTATTGTCGAAGATATTCGGAGATGGGGAGGTAGCATGGGATTATTCAAAAAGAAAATCGTGAAAAAAACATATGACAGAGAACATATGAAACCTGTTATTCGTGCAAGTATTTGTACTGGAGAAGAAGTAGCAGGGTTCAAAGACATACAGAACGGAAAAATCGAAGAAATCATGCTGATCAGATCTCCAGAGGACCTAGAAAGATTCAAAGAGATATATGAGATAACAGAGGAAATTGCAAAAGAATATTAGACATTGGATAAGGGGGATGTATTGTCATGAAAACGATGCATGCCATACCTGATTATACGCAATGGGAGGTCGCGTAGGAGAAGAATACGGAGAAATATTGAAAGAAAACAAACTATGAAATGAGGTGACATTTATGATGAAAAACGAAGCGGGAGTAAGAATCGAAGAAATGCTGTGTCAGCTGGCCGATGCGACGCGCATCGACGGAGAGATCTGGCGTGCAGCGTATACTCTGGAAGACAAAATCGCGAAGAACATCCTGCGTGAGTGGATCGAGGAGCTGGGGCTTGAATACAGAGAGGACGCGATCGGTAACGTGTATGGACGGCTTCCGGGGACAGAACCTGGAACCATATTGACGGGATCCCACCTGGATACCGTAAAGAACGGTGGAAAATATGATGGCGCACTGGGCGTTGTGACTGGTGTGGCAGCGCTGGGATACCTCAAACAGTCGGGCTTCGTTCCGAAACACAGCCTGGAAGTGGGGGGTCTGATGGAAGAAGAGGGCAGTCGTTTTCCATCCGGCTGTCAGGGGAGCCGCGCAATCTGTGGCACGCTGAAAGAAGAGGATCTCGAGGAGCTCAGCCGTGATGGCGTCACACTTCGTGAAGCACTGGTATCTGCCGGGTATCAGACGGAAGCGCTGAAAAACGTGAAACGTGACGATATTCGAGCAATCGTAGAACTGCATATCGAACAGGGACCGGTGCTTGAAAGCGAGCAGAAGCAGATCGGTATTGTGGACAGTATCGTCGGTATCGTCAACTATGAGCTGACCATTCAGGGAAGCCAGAACCATGCAGGTACCACCTCGATGTCTTTACGGCACGATCCTGTGGTAGCTGCTGCGGAATTTATCACAGAGTCTACCCGTCAGATGATGGCGCAGGCCCCTTCTGCCACCCTTACCTATGGCGCGATACAGGTATTTCCTGGAATGCAGAATGTCATTGCAGATCGAGTGAATCTGCTCATCGATCTGCGCGATGGTAGCAATGAGGAACTGCTTCAAGATGTGGTTCTTCTGAAACGTGCACTGGAATCCATCGAACGCAAGGGCTTTCAGACCCGGCTTCGACAGAATGACTGGCTGGAGTCCGTACAGATGGATCCGAACGTGAGTCGGGTGATCGAGCGGCACTGTGAAGAGAAACATCTCGCGTATAAGCATATGAACAGCGGCGCCGGACACGACTCGATGGTATTCGGAAAGCATTTCCCGACCGCGATGATCTTCGTGCCGAGTATCGGAGGTATCAGCCATAATCCGGCAGAAGCCACCGCTGTAGCGGATATACAGACCGGTTTTGAACTGCTTTGTGACGTGTTAAAAGAATTATCAGCTCAAACCTTTTTATCATGGTAAGTTTTATTACATTGCTAATGATAATAAAGCCTTTGTAATTATTGGCTCGTCCAATATAAGTAAAACGGCATATTTAGACAACTATGAATTAGATCGGCTGTTTGAAATAGATTGTAATAACCCCGAAGAACAATATTTTATAACTGGTTCTAAAAATTCAAATCAGAATGTATAAAAATTGAAGAGATAATCTGTATGGCTGATGTGAAAATGAAACTCCATTTATGTAAAGAGCCAGACAAATTCAAGTTGAACAAAATCGCTGCGCGATGGCCTGCCAAGGCTGTGGCGCAGCTTTCTTT
>NZ_QRXT01000013.1:69893-82552 GCF_003460065.1 Ruminococcus sp. AF17-22AC | reverse complement strand
GTTAAAGAATTTTCGAGAATCGTATGTGTTTCACTGTTTAGTTATCAAGGTTCTTAACTCGCTGTCTCTCAGACAGCTTGTTTACTTTATCACATCCACCGAAGCTTGTCAAGCACTTTTTTCAAGTTTTTTTCGAAGCTTTTTTGATGTTTGTGCGTCGCTCTCAGGCGACTCGTTTACTCTATCACATCCTCACCGGATTGTCAACAACTTTTTTCGCTTTTTTCAAAACTTTTCAAATTGTTTGTTCAGAAGAAACAATTCTTCGTGACAGCTCAGTTAGAATAACACTTTCCAACCGGGCTGTCAACACATTTTTTAAAAAAAGTTAATTTATTTTTCCAATATCCTTTTTCCTTCTTTGACAGCAACCGCAATCGAAAGATCCGGCACATAATAAGGAATCAATGTTGCCTGCACTGCATGATAAAGATCCGGTTTGCCCGGCCATACAGTATTGCCCGGTACATTGTTACAATCCATCTGATGAAACCAGGAACCATTTTCGTGATCCAATACTTTTTCATCCAGATATTCCATAAATTCCGCATAAGCCTCTGCATATTTCTGCTTTCCTGTCACATGCCAGAGCACAGCAGATGTATTGATTGCCTCGGCAAGTACCCAGTGCATTCTGTCATGGACTACCGGTTTGCCATCCCAGTCTGTCGTATATACAATCCCCGGTGCACCATCCGCATTCCAGCCATCCTCTACAGCCCTGTCAAAAAGTTTCTCTGCAGCCTCAATATAAGAAGCTGTTTTTTCTTTCTCTTTCTTATAAATAGAAAGTGCCCACTGCGTGATCAGTCTCGCCCATTCCAGACCATGCCCCGGTGTTGCCCCATATGGTTTGAACTGATCCTCCGGATGAGCCTTGTTGCACTCCAGATCCGGTTTCCAGTCACTTGTATAATGTTCCGGGATCCGCCATTCGTTATCTGATGCCCAGCCAATCACACGTTTGATAATTCGCCCGCATCTCATCCGGTATTTTTCATCTCCCGTCACATCTGCTGCGGCCAGAAATGCTTCCACTGTATGCATATTGGCATTCAATCCTCTGTACGAATCCAGCTCAGTAAATTCTGTATTCCATGTATCACATGCCATTCCATCCTCTTCATTCCAGAAATAGCGGTCATATGTATCCAGTGCATCCTGCAGTAATTCTTCTCCCTTTGGATGTCCTGCAAGCGCAGCGTCTGAAGCAGCAAGGATCACAAATGCATGCACATAACAGAGTTTATTGTCCACATAGCCTCCATCAGGGGTAATAGAAGAATACCATCCACCGTTTTCTTTATCTTTCGCTGCACCACACAGCCCTTTTACCGCAGCATCGATCAGTTCCTCACTGCCTTCATGCCCCAGATATTTTCCGATCGTATAAACATGAGGCATCCTGCATGTCTCATATGTATCGCGGTTACGTGTTTTCCATGGAGTACCATCATCTCCAAGATAATAGCAGGTCCCGTCCGGTGCCGGGAAACGATGTCCAAAGTTCAGCAGATTTTCTCGTATCTCCTTCAGAAACATTTTATTTTCTTCTGTGTCGATCAAATATTTTTGCTCCATAATTCCCCTCCCACATTCTTTATTTTTTGTGTTATACTGGGTTCTGTGATATTATATCACATTATTATAGAAGAAAGAGGTCGTTATTTTGAATCCATCCAATACAACAAATGCGGATAATCCCCTGGGAATTGCGCCAGTCGGCAGTCTTCTTGCCAAATTTGCGATACCTGCGATCATCAGTATGCTGGTCAATGCACTTTATAATATCGTCGACCAGATTTTTATCGGCCAGGGTGTCGGAATGCTCGGAAACGCTGCGACAAACATCGCATTTCCGGTCACAACGATTTCAACTGCTGCCGCACTGCTCCTCGGTATCGGCGGCGCATCCAACTACAATCTCGAAATGGGCGCCGGCAAAGAGCACAAAGCAAGCGAAATTGCCGGAAGTGCACTGACAACGCTTGTCATCACCGGTGTATCGGTTGCCGCTATCATTTTACTTTTTTTGCATCCGCTGCTTGTTTTCTTCGGAGCGACAGACACAGTCATGCCTTATGCCACAGACTACGTAAGCATCATTGCCATCGGTCTTCCGTTTTTTACTTTATCCGTCGGTGGAAACCACCTTATCCGTGCCGACCGCAGTCCTACGTATTCCATGATGTGTACCCTGACCGGTGCAATTATCAATACGATTCTTGACCCATTATTTATTTTTGGTTTTAAATGGGGAATCAAAGGCGGTGCATGGGCAACCGTGATCGGGCAGGTTGTATCTGCAATCCTTGTCGTGATCTATTTTACAAAATTCCGTAAGATGTACCTTGACCGCAGCATGCTGAAGCCAAAGCTTAAACACCTGCGTGCAATCACTTCGCTCGGACTTGCATCCGGTATCAATCAGATTGCCATTGCGGCTGTACAGATTGTTATGAATAACATTCTCCGCTATTACGGTGCCGCTTCTGTCTATGGAAGTGACATTCCGATTGCCTGTGTCGGCATTGTTTCAAAAGTAAATATGGTATTTCTCGCAATCTGCATCGGAATCTCGCAGGGCGCACAGCCTATCTGGGGATTTAATTACGGAGCCAGAAAATATGACCGCGTGCGCCAGACATACCGCTATTCTGCAACTGCCTGCACGATCATTGCCACGATTTTTTTCCTTTGCTTCCAGCTTTTTCCACACCAGATCGTCGGAATGTTCGGTGGCGGAAGTGATCTGTATTTTAAATTCGCCGAAAAATATCTGCGGATTTTTATGCTCCTGACATTTGCCAACGGAATTCAGCCAATGTCTGCAGGATTTTTTACTTCTATAGGAAAGGCCACTCTCGGTATCATCATGTCATTAACAAGACAGGTAATCTTCCTGCTGCCACTCGTTGTAATCTTTCCGATGTTCATGGGAATCGATGGTGTCATGTATGCCGGACCGATTGCTGATACCGCGGCTTTTATACTTGCAGTCGTTTTTGCCAGAAAAGAGCTCGGTAAAATGAAAAACGCTTAACAGATATATTCTTCTATCTCTGTTATTCGATTTCCCCGGCGTTCTTTCCATATCATAAGATACAGTTTATAATCCAGGGAGTCACGCGCGATTGTGAAAGGTTCTTCACGTAAAATATCTGCGCGGATTCCTTGATTTTTTAGTTCTGACTGCCGCTTTTTTACTCTTGCAAGCACTTCCTGATAACCTTTTTCTAAAACCTCTCCCGGAAATCGCCTTTTATATCCTTTCGTTGCATCCTGAAGTTTGTGTGTCAGGCGATCCACAACCGCAGCATGTTTTGTTTTGTGAAGCATGGATGCGATTCTTTTTGCCCGGAATTTTGTCGGACGTTTCCGATATGTCTCCAGCATTTTTTCAAAATAAACATCTCTGCATTCCACAGCAAGTTTCTTCATATAAATAATGGCTTTTTCCGATGGGATCCAGGGATTTTCCCGTGGCACGATATACTTCTCCGGGACAGCCGGATAACAGCAGTAATTTAACGGAGGAAATTCCACAAGCACTGACAGTTCTTTTTCCTCTTCAGTGCAGTACTCTTCTCCAAGATAATCACGCTTGTCCCGCAAAATTGCCAGACGGTATTCCAACTGCCGGAGATACTCATATTTCTTCACCCAGAAATGACCGGTATATGCATATTCATATAGATGAACCTCCAGATCAAGGTCTTCAAAAAACAATGTCAGCACCGTAGCCCCCTGTCTGACGACCAGTACATACCCATCCGCCTGCCGGTTCATCGTGGCCTGTAGCTGTCCCTGATATTCACTGTGATATTCCCCCGTCATTCTGGCATTTCGAAAAACAAGAAAGCTTTCTACTGCATCGTTCATCAGATATACAAGTTTTATATCTGTACCATGCGTCTTTTCTTCTGATATCTGCCTTCGTTCTGCCTGCATATCTTCCGGAAAAATCAGCTCAAACTGATCCTGTTCCAGCAATTGTGCCAGCTTTTTCAATGTTTTTTCTGTCATTTTTCTCCTAACTGATCTGCCATTTCACATGGCTTCCGTTTTCATCTTTTGTGACGATCATCTGATCCTCTATCTCCTGTTTCAGTTCCGATACATGGGAAATAATTCCGATCAGCCTTGAACCTTCCGCCATTTCCTGAAGTACACGAACCGCCTGATTTCTGGAATGTTCATCAAGTGAACCAAAGCCCTCATCGATAAACATCATATCAAGATTGATTGCCGCCGAACTCTGCTTGATCTGATCTGCCATGCCAAGCGCAAGTGACAATGCCGCCATAAAGGATTCTCCGCCGGAAAGTGTACGTACTTCACGCTCTTTTCCTGTCACCGTGGAATACACCATCAGATCAAGACCTCTGTTTTTGCCCTCACCGGCTTTTTTGAGATCATACATCCGCAGTTCAAACTGTCCCGCCGACATTTCCTGAAAGCGTCGGTTTGCCGCATAAAGAATCCTCTCCAGATAATATCTCTGCACAAAAGTTTCCAGATCCATACGTGAACCACTGACATTTCCGGAGGTCATGCGGTACAGCGTATCTATTCTGGCATGCTCCTTTATGACTTCCTGGCGCTTCTCCATCCGCGCAGATAATGCAGTCAAAATCTCCCGATTGTCTTTGTAATCAGATTTTAACTGGCTATATCTTTTTTCTGCACTCTGATAAGCAGTTTCTGCTGCTTCCTTTTCTGCTTTTATCTTGTCAAGATCCGGTTTCTGCGCTTCGCCAATCGTCTCATTTGCTGCTTTTTTCTGCGCAATCGCTGCTGCTTTCGCTTCCCTGTACGCATTAACTGTATCTGTCAGTTCCTTTTCATCATCCCTGCTGTTTTCTTTCGCAAGCTGTTTCCACGCTTCCTCAGTCATCTGTTTCTCCTGCATAAAGTCCATATATGCAGCTTTTTTCACTGCAAAATTCTCCTCCTGCGCAGGTATTTCTTTCTGATATTTCGCGATCAGTGTCTCCGCATTTTGTTTCGCAGATGATGCTGCATCGAGTGCATCTGCTGCTCTTTTGTAGATTTTTTCTGATGCCTGCTTTGCAGTTTCTGCTTTTTCCAGTGTATCAGAAGCTTCTTTTTCTGATGCAAACTCGCAGGATGTGCGGAAACTGTTTAACTGTGCCGTATCTTCTGTAAGTTTTCTGGCAGCTTCTGTCTGAGTTGCCCGGCAAAGCTCGAGATTTTCTTTCAATATTTTACGCTGTTCATTTGCTCCCTGAAGAAGCTCGCGGATTTTTCGAAGTTTCTCTGCATCTTTTTTCAGTGTTTTCAGTGAAATATCTATAGAGTTTTTCCAGATTTTAAGTGCTTCATTCATTTCGGACAATCCGGCATCTTTCTGAATCTCCGAAATACTCTTTTGCATGCGGTTACGAAGTCTGCCAACCGCCTCCACAAAAGTCTCTTTTCTTGTCTCATACTCTGTCTTTGCCGCATGGGATTCATTGGCCGACTGCTCCTGTTTTACACGGAGGTTTTCCACATCTTGTGCCATTGTCTGGAGATTTTCGGGTGAGATATCCACATGATCCACCGCTCCTGCGAACGGATGTGGATGATCTGTCGAACCACATACCGGACAGGGAAATCCCGGTTTCAGATCCGCCGCAAGCATTCCTGCCTGCTCATTCAGAAACATCTGCCGCATATTCTCATAGCTGTCTTTAAGTTTCTGATATTCCTTACTGATTTCTGCATAAATATCCAGTTTTTTCTTTGCTTTTGCAAGGCTTTCTCCTGCCTGCTTCCGGATAACTGCCACCGCCTCCAGCTCCTGACAGAGGCTTTCTGCTTCCTGACTTCTGGCTTCCCACTGCGCCAGTATTTTATCTGTTTCCGTCAGCTTTTCGCTCTGTTTTTTCCATTCAGTTTCCTGTTTTTCATGATTTTCAAGCGCTGATTCTGCTTCTGCAAAATCCTTTTCTGCGTTCTCTGCCGCCTTCTTATCTGCTGTAACTTCTTTTTCTTTCTGCCCGATCGCATTCAGGATTTCACGAGATTTTCGCACTTTCTCGCTGATTGTACTGTATCTTTCTATTTCCTGATTATACTTTTGGCGCTCCATTTTTTCTGTCGTTTCTGCCACTTTCAGCGTTTCCAGAAGCTCCGGTATTTTTTCTTCCCATTCTTTCAAAGCCCGGACACTGTCTGTCCATGCCGTTTCTGCTTCATGATACTGGTTATATTTTTCTGCAATTTCATAAACCGCACGAATCTGCGCTGCCAGCTCTTTTGCACGGATCATTTCCGGTTCCTGTGCCTCATATCTTCGCAGATCTTCCTGCGCCTTTTCAAGCTGGGCGAACCATTTCAGAAGTTCTTCTGCTTTTGCAAGCTCCTCTCCCTTACCTGTTCGGGCACATTCCGACTCCTGATATGCCCTCTCTGCGTTCTCAAGTTCCTTCTTCATCCAGTCACAGAGTGCTTCTAATCTGTCCATAAAATCAGCAAGTCCTGCCATCTGTCCTTCTTCAATCTGTCTCTTCGACTGCTGCATTTCTTTTTGAAATTCATATGTTTCAGATATACGGATCCGAACAGCTTCCGTCTGACACTGCGTCTTTAAAATCGCAATTTCTTTATCTTTTTCCCGCTTGCGGTTACCCAGTTCTGTCACAATATTCTGATACATTTCTGTATTAAAAAGCTTCCGGAAAATGACCTTTTTGTCATCGGATTTCGCACGCAGAAGATCCATAAATTCCCCCTGCGCAATCATCGCAACCTGCATAAACTGACTCTTTGTAAGGCCCACAATTTCCCGCAATTTACTGTCCGCTTCTTTTGACGGATACTCCATTCCGTCCGGCATGATAAGGCTGACAGAACCTGTGATTTCGCGCTGCCCGCCCTTACCGGCTCCTCTTGTAATTGGCTTTAAATGACGCGGAACGCGACGTACTGTATAGATTTCACTGTCTGCGTTATTACCCTCCGAAAAGGTAAGCTCCACGAAAGGTTCTTTTGCAAAATCGACATACTGACTTTGCAAAACCACACCCTCTTTTTTGTTTGCAGAGGAACTTGCTTCACCATACAGCGCAAACACGATCGCATCAAAAATCGTTGTTTTTCCTGCTCCGGTATCGCCTGTAATAAGGAAAAGATTCTGATTTACTTTTTCAAAATCGATCAGGGTTTCCTCACCATAAGACCCAAATGCCTGCATTTTCAGTTTCAAAGGTTTCATGTTATTTCACCCCCTGAACAGTATGAAGTACATCCTGCAGAATCAACTTTTCTTCGTCATCGATCTCCTTCAGGAAAGAACAGCACAGTTCGTACGGATCCAGTAATTCTTCTTCCTGAATATTTCTGCTGTAATCTGCTTTTCGCTGATTTTCTCTGCGGATTTCAAGAAGATTCGGAAATGCCAGGCGGATTCTCTCCTGCATATCGATCACATCAAGATCAACTTTATCCGTCAGAATAACTGTCACATAATCCCCACTGGCTTCCCGTAATACTTCTTCCAGTGTCCCTTTTATGACTCTCACCTGATGCAGAGGTGTCAGTGGAAGAACCGTCATTTTTGTGCTTCCTTTTTCTTCCATTTCGACCATGACTACACCTTTTTGCTGCTGTGCCTCGCTTACGGAACAGGCAAGCGGTGTACCACAATAACGGTAAAATTCACTCCCGACTTTCATTGGTTTGTGGATGTGTCCGAGTGCTGCATAATCAAAATTTCCCAGCACATCCGCAGATACCTCATCAATATTTCCGACGGTGCGCATCTCAGAATCCATACGTTCAATTTCTTCTGCCTTTTTACCCGTCGGGAGATAAAACTGATGACTGACCAGCACATTTCTCTTGTTCTGATTGATGGTTTCACGATCGATAAGCCGATGCAATGTCTCATTATAAGAAAGATTATTTCCGTTTTTATCCGTACCTGTGATCTGTTTTACCATGGATGGTTTCACAAACGGAAGGAGGTAAAAATTCACCTCTCCGTACGCATCATTCAGTGTTACTTTTTCGATATATTCTGACTCTGTACGCGGCGGCTGTCCCACCATATAGATATTCTGCCCGGAAAGGACTTTGCGGAAACAGTTGACTCTCGGCGCACTGTCGTGGTTTCCGCTGATCATCATAATAACCGCATCCGGCACTGCTTCGGTGAGTCCGACCAGAAAACGGTCAAAAACCTCCACCGCCTCCGCTGACGGAACTGCCTTATCGTAAATGTCACCCGCAATTACCACCGCATCCGGCCGTTCCCTTCGCGCCAGTTCTGTAATTTCATCCAATATATATTCCTGATCTTCCCGAAGATCCCGGTTCATCAGTTTCAATCCTATATGCAGATCCGATAAATGAAAAAATTTCATAGACAGCTCCTTTTCAGTCAGTCTTTTTGCCTCTGCGTATATCATAACATTTCGATTGTTTGACTGCATCTTTTTCTTTTAAATTTATTATAGTATAATATTGGAAAATAGGATAAAATTTATAAAGGAGTGTGATAGATAGCGTGTCCAATATAAAAGACCAGGTTCTTAATAATGTCGAACAGATTGTGCCTGATCCTGATGAACAGGCAGCTATGGATGCCTATAAAAATGGTAATCCTGATTATCAGCCATCTGTTTCTCAGGAAGATTTGCTCAAAGAATTAAACTTAAAGCACAGCCTTTGAATAAAATTTCATTGGTTGTGCTTTAATGCAAACTATTTTTTCTTTCTGATTTGTTTTTTTTGCCTCTTTTTCAAGATTATAAACTCCTGTAATATTGTTCTGAGTTTTCCCCTTCATTGCACCACGAAGAGTGGTTGTTGCAATTTCTGCAACAACCACTTTCTCATCTAATTTTCCTTCTGTAAAAATGCATCCTGTACAATAACCTCTTTTACAATATTAGTCATTATTTTAGCTGCAATATCTATTTTTAACTGTAAACTTTTCTTTGTCCTCACAAAATTGTATAATAGAAGCAAGCATTTATTATTTCAGGCGGTTTTATTTATGAAACACAAAAAACTCCCGGTATTTTCAGCCGGAGCAAGGTACAGCACCAACTGCATATTATCTTTTTTATATCTCTCAGGAACGGACAGTCTGCCATAGAGTGATTTCATAAAGGAAAAATGTGCTTATGAAAGGAGTTGATCTTATGTCAAATATAGAAGCTGTTGGAGGTACACGATCATGAATGAGTATACCATCCTGCCACTGATCAATGCATCATTTCAGCCGGGTGAGGCGAAAAGGACGGTAGCCGATTTTGAAGACAGGGATTTTCAGAAAATTGCACGTGCTGAATATTATTATTTTACCGGGCAGGCGGAGAAATGCAGCCATATAGCAGAACGTTACCTGATGAGCCATAATATAAAGCTTAAGATGTCTTCCTGCCTGTTATATGTATATTCGAATCTGACACTTGGCAGAGCCGTGGCATCCAGAAAAGGGATACGGGAGATTCGGGAATGTCTTGAAAAAGAAATGAAATATTCTTCGTCTGCGGAGGATAAAGCAATTAGTGTATTTGCAGGATATATGTCTTCCGTACTTTTGCATCTTCCGGTAGATGAACTTCCGGATGTGGAATTTTATGCAGCAGCACTGCCTCCTGGAATTAAGATGTTTTCTGCCTATGTGATAGCTCATATGGCGTATTTGAAAGGGGAGTACGGCAGAGCGCTTGGAATTTGTGAGGCAGCATTCATGTTCAGGGACGGCACCTATCCGATTAGTATGATTTATCTGTATTGCATGATGGCAATGTGCCAGATGAATCTGAAACATCAGCAGAAAGCAAAAGACGCATTGATGCTGGCATGGAATATGGCGAAAGAAGACGAATTCCTGGAACCCTTTATTGAACATCATGGTTTGCTGCAGGGACTTCTGGAGTCATGTATCCGTAAGGAAGATTCAAAACTATATAACAAATTATCGGATAAGGTTATCAGTTTTAGCAGAGGATGGATGGCAATCCACAATCCAATGTCAGAGAATTTCGTAACAGATGCATTATCCACGGTGGAATTCTCGATTGCCATGCTGGCAAGCCGTGACTGGAATAACCAGGAAATTGCAGATTATCTGGGATTTTCACCCAATACGGTTAAAACTTATCTGAGCAGGATTTATGTGAAGCTGAATATAAAAAAGAGGGATGAACTGAAAAAGTATATGCTGAAATAGCAAAATATACTTTTTCGAGGTGAAACGGAGATTACACGGAAGCAGTCAACATGATAAAATCTTTATATACAGAAATTACCAACAAAATTCGATGTTTATTGGGAGGAAACTATATGAAAAAAGGATTTTTGAGCGTCCTGCTTACGCTGGGCATGGTGCTGATGATGCTGCCAACAACGGCATATGCGGATAGCACCTGGTGCGATACTTGTGGTAAATGGGTAACGGTACGCTATGAGTATGAATATAAAGACGCGCAATGGCATTGGAATCATACTTTTTGCCAGGAATGTGGTAAGAATACTTCGAATCCACGCGCTAAACATCAGTGGAGCGGAACGGCAACTTGCACAAGCGGAAGGATTTGCACAGTTTGCGGCGGAACATCTAACCCACTCGGACATGCTTACGAAAGCACCGTGACTATCGAACCCACCTGCACTACAGACGGTGTCCGCACTTATGTCTGCAAGAATGACAGCAGCCACACCTACACCGAGCCAATCCCTGCTGCAGGACACAACTACGAAAGCTCTGTGACGACAGAAGCCACCTGCACTACAAACGGCCTTCGTACCTATGTCTGCAAGAATGACAGCAGCCACACTTACACCGAGCCAATCCCTGCTGCAGGACACAACTACGAAAGCTCTGTGACGACAGAACCTACCTGCACTACAGACGGCGTTCGTACCTATGTCTGCAAGAATGACAGCAGTCACACCTACACAGAGCCTATCCCTGCTACAGGCCATAATCTTGAAAAGGTAGAAAAGAAAAACGCCGGCTGCACAGAAGATGGATATGAAACATACTGGAAGTGTAACACCTGCAAAAAGCTTTTCTCAGACGAAGCAGGAACCGTGGAAATCAGCAATCCGACAGCGATTAAAGCAACTGGTCATAATCTTGAAAAGGTAGAAAAGAAAGACGCCGGCTGCACTGAAGATGGATATGAAGCCTACTGGAAATGCCAGACCTGCAAAAAGCTTTTCTCAGACGAAGCAGGACCCATGGAAATCAGCAATCCGACAGCGATTAAAGCAACCGGTCATAATCTTGAAAAGGTAGAAAAGAAAGACGCCGGCTGCACTGAAGATGGATATGAAGCCTAATGGAAATGCCGGACCTGCAAAAAGGTTTTCTCAGACGAAGCAGGACCCATGGAAATCAGCAATCCGACAGCGATTAAAGCAACCGGTCATAATCTTGAAAAGGTAGAAAAGAAAGAATCTGGCTGCACAGAAGATGGATATGAAGCCTACTGGAGATGCCAGACCTGCAAAAAGCTTTTCTCAGACGCAGCCGGAACCGTGGAAATCAGCAATCCGACAGCGATTAAAGCAACCGGTCATAATCTTGAAAAGGTAGAAAAGAAAGACGCCGGCTGCACAAAAGATGGATACGAAGCCTACTGGAGATGCCAGACCTGCAAAAAGCTTTTCTCAGACGCAGCCGGAACCGTGGAAATCAGCAATCCGACAGCGATTAAAGCAACCGGTCATAATCTTGAAAAGGTAGAAAAGAAAGATGCCGGCTGCACAAAAGATGGATACGAAGCCTACTGGATATGCCAGACCTGCAAAAAGCTTTTCTCAGACGCAACTGGAACCGTGGAAATCAGCAATCCGACAGCGATTAAAGCAACCGGTCATAATCTTGAAAAAGTAGAAAAGAAAGACGCCGGCTGCATAGAAGATGGCCACGAAACCTACTGGAAGTGTAACACCTGCAAAAAGCTTTTCTCAGACGCAGCCGGAACCGTGGAAATCAGCAATCCGACAGCGATCAAAGCAACCGGTCATAATCTTGAAAAGGTAGAAAAGAAAGACGCCGGCTGCACAGAAGATGGCCACGAAACCTACTGGAAGTGTAACACCTGCAAAAAGCTTTTCTCAGACGCAGCCGGAACCGTGGAAATCAGCAATCCGACAGCGATCAAAGCAACCGGTCATAATCTTGAAAAGGTAGAAAAGAAAGACGCCGGCTGCACAGAAGATGGCCACGAAACCTACTGGAAGTGTAACACCTGCAAAAAGCTTTTCTCAGACGCAGCCGGAACCGTGGAAATCAGCAATCCGACAGCGATCAAAGCAACCGGTCATAATCTTGAAAAGGTAGAAAAGAAAGACGCCGGCTGCACAGAAGATGGCCACGAAACCTACTGGAAGTGTAACACCTGCAAAAAGCTTTTCTCAGACGCAGCCGGAACCGTGGAAATCAGCAATCCGACAGCGATCAAAGCAACCGGTCATAATCTTGAAAAGGTAGAAAAGAAAGACGCCGGCTGCACAGAAGATGGACACGAAACCTACTGGAAGTGTAACACCTGCAAAAAGCTTTTCTCAGACGCAGCCGGAACCGCGGAAATCAGCAATCCGACAGAGATTAAAGCAACTGGCCATAATCTTGAAAAGGTAGAAAAGAAAGACGCCGGCTGCACAGAAGATGGACACGAAACCTACTG
>NZ_QRXT01000013.1:0-69883 GCF_003460065.1 Ruminococcus sp. AF17-22AC | reverse complement strand
AGAAGATGGACACGAAACCTACTGGAAGTGTAACACCTGCAAAAAGCTTTTCTCAGACGCAGCCGGAACCGTGGAAATCAGCAATCCGACAGCGATTAAAGCGACTGGCCATAATCTGAAAAAGGTAGAGAAGAAGGATGCTACTGCTACAGAGGAAGGAAACAGCACATACTGGTTCTGCGATAAATGTAATAAGTATTTTAGTGATGCAAAAGCAGAAACTGAAATAAAAAAGGAAGACACAGTGCTTGCAAAACTTTCTACAGTAAACAAAAAGGAAACAGAGGCATCTTCAGCAAAAACAGCTAACGCAACAAAGGTGACCAGTACAACGGATAAAACAACGAAGTCCTCTCCAAAAACTGGAGACAGTACAGATGTGCAGTTATATGTGATTCTTATGCTCGTTTCAATAGGTGCTGCTGCAGGAGCTGGCGCTAAGAGAAAGCTTAAGACCCAGCGGTAATGACTTTAAAGCATTAAATTTAAAATAACTTCTATATAACGAAGGGGACTGCCTCGACAGTCCCCTTGTTTTTGTTTTATTTTCTTTTCTTCAAAATCCTTGTCTGAAGCGGCGCCATGACTTCGCTTTCAGTTCCGTAGAGCAGTTCATATTCTGCCGGAACAGCAACGGTCTGTGGCTTACGCGCGTAGTTCTGGATAAAGAGATATTCTGTGTCATCACTTTCTCTGACTGTTACTGAAACACCTTCCGGAATGAATTCGACCGGAGATTTCAGTCCGGCTTCTGCTGCTACTCTGCCGTAGAAATCCTGATAGAATCCAAGTTCCATATCAGTGCATACATAGTATACGTGACCTTTGCCGAATGTTTTGTGTGTCAGTACCGGATATCCCTGATAGAAATCTTCGCCGTAGCGCATCAACACTTCTGCATCAGAAACTTCAACCAGTTCACAGAGATTTTTGCAGGTATATACATTACTGATTCCGAGATGACTTCCCTTCTCCGGAATTGCATGGTTTTCTTCCCAGTCATACAGCGCATCTATCTCTGCGCTGCGAATTCCGGTTACGTCCATCAGACCATATGGAGTTCCGTCAAGGAAACATTTGTCTGTGCCGTCTACCAGTCCTGACCAGTAGGAAAGTACCAGCGTTCCGCCGTTTTCTACGTAAGTGCGGAGTTTTTCTTCGTAGCCGTCCCTGAACATATATGCCATCGGAGCTGCCAGGACTTTGTAGCCTGCAAGGTCATGTTCCATTGCAATAATGTCGACATTCAGCCCCTGCTCTCTCAGTGCGCGATAGTTTTTCTGTACGTTTTCGCGATAGTGCATATCTACATTTCTCGGTCCCTGCACATCCGCAATTGCCCAGTCATTTTCACGATCATAGAGCACGGCTGCCTGTGATCTCATAGTTGTTCCAACCGTCTCCTGAATCTGTTCCAGAACTTCTCCAACCTCTGTCACTTCGCGGAAAACACGGGTATCATCTTTGCCGTAATGATCGATCACTGCACCGTGGAACTTTTCGGAAGCCCCCTGACTCTGGCGGAGCTGGAAGTACAGAACACTGTCAGAACCGTGAGCAACTGCCTGCAGCGATCCTGCCAGAAGCATTCCCGGTTTCTTAAGTTTATTGATCGGTTTCCAGTTGGTTGCAGACGGACAGGATTCCATCAGAAGGAACGGTGCTTTCTTGATACTGCGCATCAGGTCATGCTGCATTGCCACATCAACAGCTGTAACATATTCTTCTTTTTTGTGCCATCCCGGATAGTTATCCCAGGAGACAATATCGAGAACATCTTTGAATTTCTTATAATCCAGGCCGTCATAATCATACATCAGGTTTGCCGTTACAGGCAGTTCTGAACCGCCCTCACGGATTGCATCTACTTCATTTTTGATAAAGTCAATCGTCTGGTCTGTCACAAAACGTTTCCAGTCAAGTTTCAGAGCATGAAGTTCATTTTCACCTTTTGTGGACGGACTTTCAATCTGATCAAAACTGTTGTAGATATGACTCCAGAATGTGGTACACCAGCGTTTGTTGAGGTTTTCAATCGTGCCGTATTTCTCTTTCAGCCACTCTCTGAACTTCGCCTGACACAGTGGGCAGTGGCATTCACCGCCAAATTCATTGGAAATATGCCACAGCATAACTGCCGGATGTTTGCCGAATCTTTCAGCTAACTTCTTATCGATCGCATGGACCTTTTCTCTGTATACCGGAGAGGTGAAGCAGTGGTTATGTCTGCCGCCGAAGAATCTTCTTGTTCTGTCCGGGTCCATACGAAGGACTTCTTCGTATTTGTCTGCCATCCATTTTGGTCTTGCACCTGACGGGGTTGCAAGGATAGTATAGATTCCCTCTTTATAAAGATTATTGATGATTTCTTCAAGCCAGTCGAAGTTGTATTTTCCTTCTTCCGGTTCAAGAACAGCCCATGAAAAAATTCCTACAGACACTGTGTTGATATGTGCTTTCTTGAAATATTCGATGTCTTTCTGAAGAATATCCGGGCGGTCAAGCCACTGTTCCGGATTATAATCTCCACCATGAAGATAACGTCCGTATTTAATCTGTTTAGCCATTTTTTCTCCTCTTAAAGTCCTTTAAATACAAAAGAAAATTCCATTTTTTTGTCGGTCTTCAGCAAATATTCTTCATGTGTACGAGCTCCCCAGCTGTCGTCACCGCCGATTCCCATCTGACCTTTTGCAGCACGTACAACGGTGTAATGAACCTCTGGAAGTTCGTATGGGTGCATTGCATTTTCCATCTCATGTGGAGTATATGGAAGTGCGGAAAACATCATCGGTCCGTTGTTTTCATCCATCTCAAAGAGCATTCCTCTGCCTTTGCGGTCAGTTACTTTTGCCCAGCGGACTTCTTCTTTTGCTCCACATTCCTGTGGAACCATATATCTTGCCATGTTATCTGCAACTTTGTTTGCATAGATACCAAGTTTTGCACCTTTTTTACGGTCAGAATAGGTTTCTGTCTCACCAAGTCCATACCATTCTACGCGGTCGTAATCTGCATTAAATTTGAAGATTACACCAAATTCCGGCATATCCCCAAGTTCCTTGACAGGATCATAAGTAAGAATTGTCTTTACTCTTCCATCTCCGAACACTTCGTAGGAAAGTTTGCATTCACTGGTCGGTGTAGTCGGCATAAGGTATGTATAAGTTACTTTTACAGTCTTCTCATTCACTTCTACTTCCGGTACATTTCCCGGACCATACGGTCCCTTGCGGAAGTCTTTATGGCTTAAGTACATGCTGGCAAGTTTCCACTGTCCATAGCGCATTCCCATAAGATTTCCACAGTCATTGTCTGTTGGTGCACGCCAGAAATTTGGTTTAGGAATCGCCTCGATCATCTCTTTTCCGGCATATTTATAAGATGTCAGTCCACCGTTTAATACGGAGAAAAGTACTTCAAAGTGGGCACCTCTGACACCGATATTGTGTGTGCTGCGAATCACTTCCACCCCTTCAGGGCATGCCTTTTTCGGTACTTCTACCTTGTATACATACTGTCCGAAAGCAACTTCATGTCCTGCTTTTGCCCACACTTTATCCTCTTTCAGATGGAATGAAACGGTTACTGCATATTCGCCTGCTTTCTCTTCTTTTGTAAGTGGAAGCGCATAAGTTTCTTCACTTAACGGAGCAACTGCTGTCGCAAGAGAAGCTTTACGAATCACTTTACCATCCTTCGCAACCGTAACCTTGCAGTCAAAAATATCTGTATTCACAAACAGGTTCTTGTTGATGACTTTTACGCTGTCTGCGCTGACTTCTGCAGAAATATTCTGGTAGTTAAATTTCACTTCCTGCATCTTCGTAGAAGCATCTCTGTTTCCTCCGTATGCAATACCATTTCCACTGAAATTATAGTCTGTCGGACGTTCTCCGAAGTCACCGCCGTATGCCTGGAATTCTTTTCCGTAACGGTCTTTTTTATAGATAGACTGGTCAATATAGTCCCAGATAAATCCTCCCTGATACTTCGGCTCTGTATCTGTCAGATCTGTATATTTGTGCATTGCACCGCAGGAATTTCCCATTGCATGTGTATATTCACAGCAGACAAACGGTTTGGAATCGTCCTTTGCAAGGAACTCTTTGATTGCTTCTACAGACGGATACATCTGGCTTTCCATGTCACTGGTGTCATTGTATCTGCGATCATGGCAGACTCCTTCATAGTGGACCAGACGGGTCGGGTCTGCCTTATGGAAGAACTGTGACATTTCAAAGATATCCTTTCCTCCGAAGGACTCATTTCCACAGGACCAGATAAGGATTGCCGCATGATTCTTGTCTCTCTGATACATGGAGTTTGCACGGTCAAGCATCATATCCAGCCATTCTGGTTTATCGTGCGGCACAACGTAAGTGTAGTCTTTTGTAAACTCTGCGATATCCCAGGAACCGTGAGATTCCAGATTTGTCTCATCGATCATATAGATTCCGTACTCATCGCAGAGTTCATAGATCAAAGATGCATCCGGATAATGACAGGTGCGGATCGCGTTGATATTGTTCTGTTTCATGATCTTAAGGTCTTTGCGAAGCTCTTCTTCGGAGACATGACGTCCGCTTACAGAACTGAATTCATGACGGTTCACACCCTTGAATACGATACGTTTGCCGTTCAGTGTCATAATTCCGTCTTTCATCTCGAAACGACGGAATCCAACCTTCTGCGGAATCACTTCCTGAAGTTCACCGGACTCGTTATATATCTCCATTTTCAGATCATAGAGCTGCGGATCTTCTGCACTCCAGAGCATCGGATTTTCTACTTTCCATGCGTAAATTTCTTCGCCATCCAGTGCTTTTTTGTCTTCAATTACAGTCTCTCTATCTTTGGAAAGTGTAATTTTCACTTCACCTTTACCCCATGTATTTGTACGGATTTCGAGTGCTGCTGCACTTAAAGTTTCATCCGGAATTGCACGGATCTGAAGGTCATAAACATGAACTTCCGGTACAGTATAAAGATAAACATCTCTGTAAATTCCGGAGAAGCGGAAGAAGTCCTGGTCCTCACACCAGCTGCTTGCTGTCCATTTGAATACCTGTGCTGCAAGTTTATTTTCGCCTTCTTTTACATACTCGGTCAGTTCAAATTCTGACGGTGTAAAAGAGTCCTCACTATATCCGACAAAATGTCCGTTGAGCCATAATGCAATGCCGCTCTCTGCTCCCTGGAAGGAGATAAAAAGACGTTTTCCCTGCATTTCCTCCGGCACTTCAAAGTATTTTACATAGCTTGCAACCGGATTAAAATGCTCCGGAATCTCGCCCGGATGAATATCCTCATGGCCTTCCCACGGATACTGTACATTGGCATACTGCGGTGCATCATATCCTTCCATCTGGATATGAGCCGGTACACGGATATCATCCCAGTCTTTACAGCAATATTCTGTTTTTTCAAATCCCGGAATCGCACTTCCATAGTTACGGGCATAATGGAATTTCCAGATTCCGTTGAGATCATAACGGAAGGAAGTTTCTTTTTCCTGTGCTTCATCCCCATCTCTGTAATATGTATGGTCAGAATGTGCGTCCATTCTTCCGTCTTTGAAATACTGCGGATCTTTTACTAAAGAATAATCAAAAGTTTTCATTCTTATCCTCCTGTTGTTAGATTTTGCCAAAAAAGGATGCTGCATAATCTGTACGGGACATATTATGCAATATACCCACTGGACCACACAGCATCCTTTTTTAATTTCGTTGTTATAATACTCCTCGAATTACTTCATTGCTTCGCAATTCCGGTAATTCTGCAAACATTCGAAATCCGCTGATTTATTTAACCGCTCCGGTAATACCTTCTGCGAACTGTTTCTGCAGTACGAAGAATACAACCATTGTCGGGATGGAACAGAATAATACGCCGCACATCAGCATACCATAGTCTGTTACATAACCTGTGATCAGGTTTGCGATCAACATTGGCATTGTCATCGCCTTGTTATCAGTCATAATTACCTTCGGCCACAGGTAAGAGTTCCATGCATTCATAAAGGTAATAACTGCTGCAGCTGCATATGTAGATTTCATAGTAGGAAGGAACATCTGGAAGAAGATTCTTACTTCACTCAGTCCATCAATACGAGCTGCTTCGATAATATCTACAGGGAAAGATCTTGCGTTCTGACGGAACATCATGATCATAAACGGTGTAGAAATGATCGGAAGGATAAAACCAACTGCTGTATTCAGAAGTCCTGCTTTAGAGAACATCTTGAATAACGGAACCATAGTTGCAACCTGCGGAACCATCATAGCAAGAAGCAGAATAGAAAACAGTCTGTCTTTTCCTTTGTCATGGTATACTTCAAATCCATATCCTGCGATAGAACAGATCAGCAGACAGATCACTGTAGTGAGGATCGCATAGAAGAAAGAGTTTCCAAGTGCTCTCCAAAGTGGCTGCTGTGCTGTCAGATTATGGAAGTTTTCCATGAAGTGGCTGCCCGGAATAATTCGTCCACGGGATACATCTGTTGATGTATTAGTTGCGGCTGAGATCATCCAGTATAACGGGAATACCGAAATAAATGACACGATGATCAGAAAAATATAGGTAGGAATCAATCTTCTCTGAATGGCTGATTTGTTTTTCTTAGTCACGTGTATCACCTACTTTCAAGTTGATAAATGCAAGTACGGCTACCATAATGAAAATGAGGAATGACATTGCTGATGCATATCCAAAATTCGGCACGTTGATAAAACATGTATTGTAAACATAATGGGACATTGTGATTGTGGAGTTTGCCGGTCCACCTTTGGTCAGGTTGACAGACTCATCGAACAACTGCAGTGTACCATTAATTGACATGATAAATGTCATGATAATTGTCGGTTTCAAAAGCGGAACGGTAATCTTCCAGAATGTTTTCCAGCCGTTCGCACCATCAATCTTAGCCGCCTCATATACGGAATATTCGATATTCTGCAGGCCTGCCAGATAGAATACCATGTTATATCCTGTCCATCTCCAGATCAGTGCAAGGATGATCACAATCTTGGCACTGGTCGAGTTACCCAAGAAGTTATAACCTGTCGATAAAATTCCAAGTTTGATCAGAATACTGTTGATCAGACCATCTGTAGCAAACATGGAACGGAAAATCAGGGAATAGGAAACCAGAGATGTTGCACATGGAAGGAATACACATGTACGGAAAAATCCTCTGAATTTCAGGTCTTTATTGTTCAGAAGCTGTGCCAGAAGAATCGCAAGCACGAGCATGATCGGCACCTGAATGATCAGGTAAAGGAAAGTATTTGCAATAGACTGCTGAAATACTTTATCTGCCAGAATACGTTTGTAGTTACTGAAAATTGGCTCTGCAAATCTCATATTTGCGCCAGCGCCCGTCTGTAAAGAAATGATGAACGCACGAATCATCGGATAAAAGCTCATAACTGCGATCATGATAGACGCAGGTGCAAGGAATAACCAGCCTGCAGCTCTCTGTTTCGCAACCAGAGTCATGCCTTTTTTCTTGGAATTCACAGGAACTCCCCCTTTCAAAACTTCAACGTAAGACAGGGGACTGCAAGCAGTCCCCCGCGCTCACTTTACTTACTACTTAGTTCGATTTCACTTAAGGATTCAGGACCAGATTACTCTGTCATCTTGAATGCAAGTGTATCCTGTGCTTCCTGAAGAGCGTCTTCTACAGATGTACCATTTACAATATTAACAACTGCTGTGTTAACGCATTCTCTTGCTTCATAGTGATACGGTGTTTTTGTGAACTCCGGAATATGAGAAGAGTATTCTACGATTGTTGAGAAGATTGACTGTCCGTTGAAGAATTCGTTTGGCTCATTGTAAACTTCAGATTCACCAGCCGGCAGATAGCAGGAGATCGCACCTGATACTGGAAGGATTGCATCATAGAAGTCTGTGCTGGAACCAAATGTGCTTGCAAGGAAATCTTCCGCGAGTTCTACATTCTTGCAGTTGGATGTAATATACCAGGAAGATCCACCGTTGTTAGCATAGTTTGTAGCTGTATCAACGTCATCAACCTTAGGCATTGTTGTGATTTCCCAAAGACCTTTCTGGTCTTCTGTAGCCATCAGAGTAGCTGTGATCCAGTTACCATTTACGATACCGGCTGCCTCACCGCCTGTGATTGTTGCGATGTATTCATCCCAGTTGTTTACAAGTTTAACAACATCATTTTTAACGAGGTCTACATAAAGGTTGATGCATTTTTCTGCAACATCATTTCCAACG
The DNA here is from genome assembly GCF_003460065.1 of Ruminococcus sp. AF17-22AC. NCBI lineage: Bacteria > Bacillati > Bacillota > Clostridia > Eubacteriales > Oscillospiraceae > Ruminococcus > Ruminococcus sp. AF17-22AC. The sequence continues at coordinate 61,624 of NZ_QRXT01000013.1, read as the reverse complement.
ATGTAAGCTTCGCCGTCTTCATTTACGAAGTTAGCTCCGCAGGACTGCATCATCATCATCAGAGTGTCACCGCCTGTAGCTTCGCTTGTAAGGAGGTATTTACCGGTCTTTTCATGAACATCTTTACCGATTTCCATAAATTTGGACCATGTGATATCTGTCAGATCATCCAGTGTATATCCTGCTTCGTCAAGGATATCTGTACGGTAGCATGCGATAACAGCACCATTATCAAACGGAACACCATAATGTGTATCATCTACCATAGAGTAGGACTGTTTCAGTTTTCCGAAATCATCCCAGTTGATATCCATATCTTTCAGATCTGTGAAAGCATCCGGGTAGCTCTTCAGATATTTCTGATAGCTGTTGTCCTGCATCAGAACGATGTCCGGAAGTGTGCTGTAGTCACCAGCGTTAGCTGCTGTTGTAAGTTTTGTCTGGCAGTCATCAGAAGATGTTTCGATAATATCTACAGAGAATCCTTCGTGATCTTTTGCGTACTGCTCACCAGCCATCTGCATAGATTTGATATTGAAGTTCTGGTCCCATGCCCATACGGTTAATGTATTGTCATCTCCGGAATCAGCGGAAACAACTGTAGCTGTTCCTGCAAAAGACGCTGCCATAACGCCTGTCAGTAATACTGCAAGTAATTTTTTCTTCATGAATGTGTCCTCCTTTTATTAAGCGTATTCTCTTTTCCGAATTGCTTATGAACCAATTATAGCATCCCGTTTTTTGATATAGTTTGCATAACCGCACATATAATGTGCATTTTCAACCATTTTATCCATTTTGCACTATGAACAACCTTTAGTTTTGTATTTTTTGTTTGTTTTTCGTATTTTGTCGTTTTTCTTCATATTATTTTGATAAAAAAAGCCCTCTCTTTTCGACATTCTGTACACTTTCCTTGTCGGCAAGAGAGGGCTTTGTTCTTATTTCATAAATTTTTCATTCATTTTTTGTACACATTTCACATAATTTCAAAGGAATTATGCAAAATAGACCTTTTCAGGATGTTGTATTTTCATCGTATGAAGCATCTCTTCTGTAAGATCCAGAAGCAGTTTAATCTTGCGTCCATCTTCTTTGATGATCATTGTATAGTATGGAATATTGTCATCATAAGAAGTATAGTCAAATTTTTTCAACTGTTCCGTGCCGCCGTTTTTCTTGTACTTCGCAACACTTTCGTGCCAGTGCGGTGCAGTTACTTCCATGTTTTTTAATTCCAGTACATGCGCAGTCTTGCGGTATTTTTTACCATAGATCACGTCGATGCTGAGTGTATCATTTTCCAGGGTGTACTCATAATCCTTCTGGCTGAAAATATCAAACACAAAATAAAGCGCAGCAAGAAGAAATCCTGCCAGCATAAAGGACTGGGATATTGCGATTCCCATGATCACAAATATCACCGCAAACAAAATCATTACTTTCCGGAGAACTCCGGACATGCTCTTTTTCTTTCTCGAAACCTGCTCCACAATCTTATAGTCGTACATATCAATGATTCCTTTCTCTTTTTTACCATCCTTTTTCTGAATGAATGTTAAATCGCAGAAGCTGCTGTTCATAGCTTTCCGGACGTTTCCGCCATTCGAGAGGAGTGACTCCCATCAGCTGTTTAAAGTTTCTGTTAAATGTCGAATTTGTCGTAAACCCACATTTGTGAGCAACATCCGCAACCGGAGCATCTGTGGTCTCCAGAAGTTCACATGCTGTATAGACACGTACGGTATTAATATATTCCAATGGGCTCATCTTCATGTAGGAAGTAAACACTCTCCGGAAATGCGTCTCACTGATATGACAGATATTCGCCAGATCCTCTACTTTGATATCCTCCATGTAGTGATATGACACATAATCCAACACACGGGTGATCATATTGGTAAGCTTACCGGCGTCTTCTGCAACCTTGTCCTCTCCTGAATCCCTGTTTAATCTGGCAATTTCTACCAGAAGTGCTGCAAGCACTCCCTTCGCCTCCTCCAGAAAAAATTCTTCACCATATCTCATAATATCCATGATCTTGCGGATTTTTTCCGAGATAGATAGATTCTCCTTCTCTTCAAAAAACAAAGCCCTGGAATAGATACGCTGAATCACCTTTTCTGCCTTGACCGGATTATCCAGAAATTTTTTCATAAATCCTTCAACGTCTATAAACAGATATTCCCATTTACTGACCGTACCAATATCACTGTTTGTCGTATGCGGATAGTTCGGCGGAATTACCGTAACGATGCCTCCGTAGAAACGTTCTTCCTCTTCACCAAGCACCATATGTCCGTTGCCGCCATAACAGTACCCGATTTCAAGATAATTATGAAAGTGAAGATAATCCACATCATTCCCGTAATTCTGAACCCACTTCTGTCCAAGAAGCGCCAGGATCGGACTTCCCGCTGACATCTGGTAATAGCGGAACTCCATTTTCGGTTTTCTTCTTTTTTTTGCCATTTACTCACTCCATTTCGGCAATACACTCAAATACATTTTACTATTGTACTATATATTTCCCAACAAAAAAAGATTACCGTCGTAATTCGGCAATCTTTTTTGTCGAGAAATCTCGATTCATTTTATTTATTTTTATGAACCAGTTCTCCGATCACATAGCATACCGCAGCAACTGCCATACCGTTGATGGATGCAATCCCCCATGTCACTACGTTTGCCACGATTGCGCCAAGGATCACACCCGCTACGGCAAACCAGTTGACAGTTACCATCTTGACTGTATCAGTATCATAAGCTTTTTTGTTCATAAAATAAGAAAGTACAAGAATAATTCCAACCGGCGGCAGTGTACAGTTCAGGATATTCAGCCATCCGCAGAAGTTGTAATACAGCCATACAGAAAGCAGTGTTCCGATAACACCGGAGATCAGAACCATCGGTTTCTTTCTCTTATTGAAAATATTTGCAAGACCAAGTCCTGCTGTGTACAGAGCATTGTCATTTGTTGTCCAGATATTTAATCCAAGAACCAGGATCGCAAGGTAAAACAGATTCAGACGAATCATAACCTCAAAAATATCATTTCCGCCAACAAAGATATAAGAGATAGCTCCAAAGAAGAACATCAGAGAGTTTCCGATAAAGAATGCAACTACTGTTGCGATTGTTCCCTGTTTACCATTTTTTGCAAATCGTGTGAAGTTCGGTGTTGCAGTTCCTCCTGATACAAAAGAACCAATCGCAAGTCCCGCACCGCCGATAACACTCAGAGAACCGCTGGATTTGGCAAACTGATCTGCAATCGTTCCATCACCCTGTCTTACTGCCATGATCATTGCAACTGTCCCAAGGATTGCAACAAGCGGCACTGCAATATAACTGATTATTGTAAGGGACTTGATTCCAAAATATGCAGATGCTGTCATACATGCTCCCGCGATCAGAATCAGCACCCATTCTACTGCTGTGCTTCCGCCAAAAAGTTCACGCGCAACAGGAATCGCAAACATTGCAATACCTACGCCAAACCATCCAATCTGTGTAAAGCTTGTCAGCGCTGAAGAAATATAAGAACCTTTTTCTCCAAATGCTCTCTTGGAAAGCAAGTCAAGACTTAAACCTGTCTCTGCGCCAACATAGCCAAGAAGACCGGTGTAAACACCAAGGATCGCACCCCCCAGAAGAAGCGCTTTAATAAATCCCCAGAAATCAAGTCCTGCTGCCATTTCCTGTCCTACCCACATGCTTGCCGAGAAAAATGTAAATCCAAGCATGATCATAAACATTGTCAGGAATCTGCGTCTGCTCCACTTCGGTACTGCACATTCCGCATAATCGATATCTACAGTTGTGCCACTCGCCTGCTGTACGCCGTTTCCTGTTGTCATTTTTTCACTCATCTGTTCTCCCCGTTTTTCTTTAGTCTAAAATATATTTACGCAGTGCACCGGTAAATTCACCGATTCTCTGCTCTGCAAGTTCCTTTAAAGTGATATCCTTCATACTCTCGATATAGCCAAGTTCCTGACGATACAGCCATTTTGCATCTGCCGGACGGACTTTCTGGTAATGGTTTGCTTTTACCCAATCTTCATAACTGATCGGGGTCGGATAGCCAAGTTTCTCATCCAGAAGTTCCTTGAAGTCGATCTTGTCGGCTCTTTCTTTAATTCCTTCCCAAAATTCCAGAACCTCTTCTACATGCTCATGAATCTCATAACGTCTTGCACCACCATCATAGATGATACATTTCTCAAAAAGAGGGCTGCACATGGAAAGTGTCTCTCTTCTGAATTCCGGAGCAACAATACCGCCCTTCCAGTAGAAATCCACATCCGGAAGGTTGATTCCGGATACACCCTTGTCCTGATATGTACTGAAGATTCCCTCATAATAAACAGTGATAAATCCTTCGAATTCCGGCCAGAATTCACGGATCTCTGCAGTAAGCTTCTCAAGGATATCAATTCCCTTGGTTCCGCCGATTGTAAAAATAATGATGTTACGGAGTCTTGCACCATGATCTCTGTAAAAATCAGTCACATAGCGAAGGCAGTGGATCAGAGTCTCTCCACTTGCAATGATGTCACCGATCATCAGTGTACTGTCCGGAACCATTGTAAGTTTGCTGTACTTGATCTCAAGACCTGCGATCTCTTCTTTTTCAAATACACGCTCACTGGAAAGAAAGCTGATATCGTGAACACGGATATGCTCTCTGTAGCAAGCCTCTTCCAGAGGGTAGTTTAAAGCTCCTCTTAAAATAGAAAGAATATTTGCGGTCGTAACCTTTTTCTGCTCCTTCAGATAATAAAGCATCTGAGAAGTAGAGGACACCAGGCAGTTATACACCTCATAACCGACAATCTCCGGTGTATTCAGAAGCTTTCTGGACTCCGCCTCAGAAATCACGTAATACTCATTTTCATACTCTCCGCCTTCAAGTCGGTAGCATGCAACGCCCTGCTCATCGAACTCCGGCACCAAAACCACATTGTCCCAGTTTTTCATTTGTACCTTCCCTTTCCTCTACATTTTATATTTATACATCGTAACTGTTCAGTACCCTCACAGTTACGAGTCAAAATGCATTCCAAATCACCCTCGGTGATGGCATTTTGCCTTATATGTCTCGGGATTTTGGCAAAAAACATGCCAAAACGCCTCGCGGGATACTACCTTCTGAATAGTTACCATATATCTTAGTTACTGCTCTCTCCATTCACAATAACACATCTACAAAAGAGTATGATGAACCGCCCGGAATGTCAAGTAGAAAAAGCATTTCCGGCCACTTTATTCATAACAAAGCGGACAAGTCCGCTTCAAATTCCCTGAATTCCTCAATCTTTGAGGGACTTGTTACGCTTTGCGCGCCAGATGCAGTCTGCTTCAGCAGACATGTTCCTCATGCATCTGGTCGCATCCGCGCGGAGCGTTTTTATGTAATAGGAACATTACGGAGTAATTTCCTATTACATAAAAAAGATCCCCCTGCCATCACTGGCATTGAGATCTTTTTCTTTTCCAGTCTTCTGACCGGTTTTATATCGCTCCCAGAATTTCTCTTGCATTGTTGATCCGTTCTTCGGATGGTGGTCTGACACCTTCCAGCGGATAAGGAATTCCGAGCTGTTCCCACTTAAATACGCCGAGTGTATGGTACGGAAGCACTTCGACTCTCTCCACTGTTTTTAAAGTATGGATAAAATCTGCAAGCCTGTGGAGATACTCATCTTTATCGCTGCCTCCCGGAACCAGTACGTGGCGGATCCACATCGGTTTTCCCATATCTGACAATTTCCGCGCCATTGCCAGGATATTCTTATTGGACTGTCCTGTAAGCTTGATATGTTCTTCTTCGTCGATCTGTTTGATGTCAAGAAGAACAAGATCAGTATACTTCATAAGCTCCAGCCATTTGGAATAAAAAGGTTCTTTTTCTGTATAAGGATTGGCACTGGTATCAAGAGTCGTGTGGACTCCTGCTGCCTTTGCCTGACGGAAAAATTCGATCAGGAAATCAATCTGGAGAAGCGGTTCTCCTCCGCTCACAGTGATTCCACCTTTGTTACCCCAGTAATTCTTATAGCGAAGAGCCTGTTTCAGAAGCTGAGACGGGGTGTACTGCTGCCCCTCTCCCATTTTCCAGGTGTCCGGATTATGGCAGAACTGGCAGCGCATTGCACATCCACTCAGGAATATCACATATCTGACGCCCGGTCCGTCTACTGATCCGAAGCTTTCCAGAGAATGGACATATCCTTTGATTTCTTCACTCATTATTACATTCTGTCGTGGCAGGTTCTGGCGATAACATCCAGCTGCTGCTCTCTTGTAAGGTCGATGAATTTAACTGCATATCCGGATACACGGATTGTGAAGTTTGCGTACTCTTCTTTTTCCGGATGTTCCATTGCATCGATCAGTTTTTCTTTACCAAATACATTAACGTTGAGGTGATGAGCACCCTGGTCAAAGTATCCGTCAAGTACATGAACAAGGTTCTCTGTACGTTCTTCTTCTGTATGTCCCAGAGCATCCGGGTTGATGGTCTGAGTATTGGAGATTCCGTCAAGGGCATCCTCATAGTCCAGTTTTGCAACAGAGTTGAGGGAAGCAAGAAGTCCGTTCTGCTCTGCGCCGTAGGACGGGTTAGCTCCAGGTGCCAGCGGCTCGCCTGCTTTTCTTCCATCCGGAAGGGATCCTGTAGCTTTACCATAAACAACGTTGGATGTGATGGTAAGGATAGAAGTAGTAGGTTTGGAATCACGATAGGTATGGATGTGTTTCAGTTTCTCAAGGAATGTAGAAAGCAGTGTTGTTGCGATCTCATCTGCTCTGTCATCATCGTTACCATAGCGTGGGAAGTCACCCTCTACCTGGAAGTCTGTTGTAATTCCGTCTTCGTCACGGATAGCTTTAACTTTTGCATATTTGATAGCGGACAGGGAGTCTACTACGTGAGAGAATCCAGCGATACCAGTTGCGAAAGAACGGTCAACTTTTGTATCGATCAGAGCCATCTCTGCTGCTTCATAGTAGTATTTGTCATGCATGTAGTGGATCATGTTCAGTGTTCCAACATACAGATGAGCCAGCCAGTCCATCATCTTGTCATATTTAGCAACTACTTCGTCATAATCAAGGTACTCAGAAGTAATCGGCTGATAGTTCGGTCCTACCTGCTGTTTTGTCTTTTCATCAACACCACCGTTGATAGCATACAGAAGGCATTTTGCAAGGTTTGCACGAGCTCCGAAGAACTGCATTTCCTTACCTGTTTCAGTAGCAGATACACAGCAGCAGATGCTGTAGTCATCGCCCCATACCGGACGCATAACATCATCGTTCTCATACTGGATAGAGCTTGTCAGTACGGAGATGTCAGCTGCATATTTCTTGAAGTTTTCCGGCAGTCTTGAAGAATACAGAACAGTAAGGTTCGGTTCCGGAGCCGGTCCCATGTCTTCCAGAGTGTGCAGGAAACGATAGTCGTTCTTTGTTACCATGGAACGTCCGTCCTGTCCCATACCTGCAACTTCCAGAGTTGCCCATACCGGGTCACCGGAGAACAGCTGGTTGTAAGAAGGAATACGTGCAAATTTAACCATACGGAATTTCATTACCATGTGGTCAACAAGCTCCTGAGCTTCTTTCTCTGTAAGAGTTCCGTTCTCAAGATCTCTTTCAATATAGATATCAAGGAATGTGGAGATACGTCCAACACTCATTGCAGCACCATTCTGAGTCTTGATTGCTGCAAGATATCCGAAGTACAGCCACTGGAACGCTTCTCTTGCATTCTTAGCCGGCTGGGAAATATCAAATCCGTATGCTTCAGCCATAACCTTCATGCCCTTGAGAGCGCGGATCTGATCAGCGATCTCTTCACGAAGCTGGAAGTCATAACGTCTCATACCCTGACGGTCGCATGCTGCGAAGTCTTTCTGTTTTCCTTCGATCAGAGCATCGATACCATACAGAGCAACTCGTCTGTAGTCACCAACGATACGTCCACGTCCGTAAGTATCCGGAAGACCTGTCAGGATCTTGCTGTGACGGGCTAATTTCATTTCTGGTGTGTAGATATCAAATACGCCCTGGTTGTGTGTTTTGAATTCATAATTGTGGAATACGTCTTTGATCTTGTCGCTTACTTTGTATCCGTAAGTTTCGCAGGCCCGCTCTGCCATTTTGATTCCACCGTATGGCATAAATGCACGTTTCAGCGGTTTGTCTGTCTGAAGACCAACAACTGTTTCAAGATCTTTGAGATCTTCATCGATGTATCCCGGGCCATATGCTGTCAGAGATGTGACAACCTCTGTTTCCATATCCAGAACGCCGCCTTTGGCACGTTCTTCTTTCTGCAGTTCCTGAAGTTTTCCCCACAGTTTGTTTGTTGCTTCTGTTGGTTCTTCCAGGAAGGAGGCATCTCCGTCATATGGTGTGTAGTTCATTGAAATAAAGTTACGAACGTCAATTTTTTCTTTCCAACGGTTCCCTTTGAAACCTTCCCACTGTGAAAAGTTTTTCATTTTTGCACCTCACTATAATATAATTTATTCCGCGTATGTCCCGTCTAACTTTTCTCACAAAAGAAAAATAAGACCGGAATCTTATTAGTTTCAAGTGAACACTCCCTTGTTCACGCTGCTAGTTTACACTATAGAAAGTACCAATGTCAATTATTTAACGAATGCTTTTAATTTTGTACAATTTGTGGTGTCTTCTTGAAAATAATCATCAATATATTGTATTTTTACAGGTACAATATTTCTTTTGTCAGATATCAGATCTTATTTTTTGCTTCTATAATAATGCTGCCTGTAATAACAGTTCCCGCTGCACCCATAAGGAAACAGTATTTTTTTCATGGAGTTTATATAGTCTTTTTCTGTTTTGGACGCTTTAAGAATATCCAGTGCTCTTCGCAGATTTCGGATATCTTTTTCCATAAAATCCGTATAATTTCCCCTGCCGACCAGTTTCAGGTGTGTGATGCCCGCTTCCTTAAGGCGATAAAGTGCACAAAAACCGCAGCCGCTTGCTCCGGGGAGATAGCCCGTATCGTCTTCTGCCGGAATTTCTGTGGAAGGTGTTTCCTGTCCCGGAATGTCATCCCGGTCTGATGTTGTTTTACCACACGTTATATAGTCATTCCTCTGTTGTCCGTTTTTTATGCATGTAAGCAGATAAGGTACACGGCAAAGATATCCCATCTCATCGCAGTGAAGGGAATTACAGAATGCACCGGTAAACTGGCAGAGTTCATTCAAAGCAAATGCCTCGAACTCAAGTCTGCTCTGTAATGGTCTTACGTCTCGCTTACCTTCTGTATCTCCGACATTCTGCCTCCGCACATGTGTAATCACAGATTTCATGTCCTCAATTGTATTCTTCCTGTGAAAAATCACTCGTTTGAGTTTCATCTGCTGAAAAAAATCCACCATTCCAGAATTTACTTCCGCGGTCTCTCCGCTTAAATGAATCTCACAGTCGATATGCTGTTTTCGAAGATACAAAATCAGTGCCGGATCTGCGATAATGTAGCTGTTAAATCCAATTCTCATGCATTTCTTTATGATTTCTGCAATTTCCGGATACTGTTCCGGGATATAATAAAGGGCGTTAAACGTCAGATGCACCGGTTTCCCATACTCTTTCACCATTGCGGCAAGGATTTCCAGCTCTCCCAAAGAACCAATCTGCACATTATAAGAAAGGACTTCCCTGCGATTGAGCGGCATGACCGTCCCATATTTCTTTGTCCATTCGTATGGCACATAACCGCAAAAAAATTCATCTGCTCCGGCATGGACAAATCGTTCATATTCATCTACCGATCCTAAACCTGCAGTAATCTTCATTTGCATTTCCTCTCCATTATCGTATTTGTCATTTCTATCCTTATCGATTTTATCCATTTCGTCTGAATCAATGTTTTTCGCTTATATCAACCCCAGCACAAACCGGTCGATTCCTGCTTCTTCCTTCTCTTTAAGTATTTCCGGGTGCATCAGAGTTTCCAGATCCAGCCCGAACAGCGAATTATATCTGCCGATCATATGCAGATGTTCCGGATATATCAGCATATATTTTTCGCAAAAATGCGGACAGTTTTCTACAAAACACTGTTTTCCCCGTTCTCCCTCTGTACAGATTGCATGAAGCTGACAGTACTGGGAAGTATTCGTCTGATAAAAAGGAAAATGCAGACTGTTTTTTCCTTCCGGAAAACGCTGGGGATAACCACAGCTCTCCCATTCAAAGCGCTGAAATCCGCACTTCTCCCGCAGAAAATCTCTGTAAAAATCTGCATTCAGGCTGTTTTCACTGTAAAATTCCCGCGTTCCTTTTTTGTATTTCATCCGGGGATCTTTTTTTCTTTTGTTGAGCAAAGTTCCCATGCATAGTTTCAGATGCGGGGTCTTTTTCGCCATAGAGAGTACCGCCCAGTCATTTACCACAATTTCTACATCTTTTTGTTTTTCTTCGCACCAGTTATCCACCATACGAAGCATTTTTTCGGTGTTTTTCAACAGGTTTTCACGGACATATGTGTAAACGATCGTGATTGCCAGATCCTCCCGGTATGCTTTATCAAGCAGGGTTTTCAGTGTCTTTTCCTCTGGAAACAGCAGATGGCAAAACTGATTTCCAATGTAAAGCCTGTCCGGAACACACTCCGGTATCTCCTCGGAAAATGCAAAAAACGTCTGCTCCCAGTAATGTTTCATAAAATCCTGAATATTTTCTTCAAGGTACATCCTGTACAGTTCGGGGCGATCAAGTTCCAGTACAAATTCCTTCGATTCATGCAAAACCTCCGCAAGTTTTGTTCCCGGGACATCCTGAAACCATATATTTTTCTGTTCTGTCAGATTTTTCGCGAAAATTTCATCTTTTTCTGCGGGATAGCCGGTCAGTGCTTCAGCAAGCGCAGCATCGTCTTCTTCTGTTTTCAGATGAATATATCGGGTATAACGTCTGAGCAGTCCCTGTACTTCTTTTCGAAAGTCCTCCTGCTTTGTAAATACGGAATAAGTAAAATAAAACTTTTCTTCTTCCGGCTTTTCTATATGAAATTTCTGCAAAATGATTTCTCGATAATCAGATATTTCCCCATCGTAAAAACAGATTCTGAAGCTTTCTGCATTTTCTATATTTTTCTGATTCTTTGCCATCCGAAATCGGAAACCGTTTTCCGCAAGTTCTATGATACGGATTTCATTCTGGTCTGCAAAACCTGCAAGCAGACCAAACGGAATCATAGATACTCCATTTATCATTTTCATTTCCCGGCTCCTCATTTCAGACATACTCAAGCTTCTTCTTTTTCATGTTGTACTGTCTCATGATTCCCGCGAATATAAGCAAGCTGCACAGACTGATCCATACTCCTTCACAAAGGAACGGGGTATGATAGGTCATCTGAACCGTATGTTTCCCCGGTGTCAGATATATGCCTGAATACAACGTATTTATCTGATACAGGTTGGTTTCTTCGCCATCCACATATGCCGTCCATCCCTCACAGTACGGTATCGTGATACACAGCATCTGGCTCTCTTCATTTGTTATCGTTCCGGTCATGGAATTTCCTTCAAAGGTCACGTCAGAAAGACCTTTCTGTTTACATGCAGCGGTCATTTCTGAAAAATCTTTTACCGGCTGACAAACAATTCTGAAATCCGAAAAAGTATAAGTTCCGGCTTTCTGAAAAGAGATTGTCATCTCCTTTCCGCCGCCTCTGTGGTATCCCATATTTGCAAGGAAATCCTTCACCCCACAGTAAAAATTATTTTTATCCGTCATATAGTGAATCGTCTTTTTATTGTTCTCATATTCTATGTTCAGATTTACCGCAGCCGCTTCTTCCAGTTCCTGCTTCTCTGATTGATAATCCATATCTTCCACAATCAGATATGTTTCACTTTCATCCAGGCCATCAAACTTTAATGTAATACTGCCACCATTCCTGCTGACTTTAAAACCATCTTCAAGAATTTTCACATCTTTTGATGATTCTACCTCATACGGAATCTCCTGATCTGTGTATTTCACAGATTCTGATGCCTCGTTCAGTCCCGTCAGTTCCTCGTCTTTATCAACCACACATACCTGCAGTGCAGCCTGCTGTTTTTCTGTGACTGAAAGTTTATCATAATCCTCTTTGTCCATATAACTGTCGTACACATAAGAAAAAGGAAGTGAGCTGCCAGACCGATACATTGCATAAGTATCATCCTCTTTTATCTTTTCTTCATATCCATAAGGAAGTTGCTCTTCCTTTCCCTTATAAACTGTAGTATATTCGCATCCGGCCAGCGCATTCAGCACAAACCGGCCGTCAAGATCTGTAAAGCTCTGCTCAAATGCCGTATTCAGATACATCTCACGCATATATTCTGCTACAGCAGTATTCGTCGTACTAAAATAGAAATTTGTACTGTTTACGTTCTGTATACATCCACCATTACGAATATTTTTTTTGAAATTAATGCCTGTTGTATCCATCCGGACGTCAACTGCATTATCTCCACTCTCCTGCAAAAGACGGTTTGCATTTCCGGTTACCGTTTCCAGTACTTTACCAGACTCTGTACACTTCTGCGCCATATCTGCTCCAAATGAGGCATATCTGGCACAGGCATTCAGCAAAATTCCCGCTACAGTACAGCCTATAAGCACAAACATATACATTCCGTTCCAGGCTTTACGCAAGGAGACACGCAGCTGCAATATCATCAGTATCACTAAAAGGCAGCACCACACAAGCGCAACTGCCGCAAAATTGCCCTTCTCACGGGATGCCGGCGGAAAGAGTGCAAGGAGCGTATATATAAGAAGCACAAAACAAAGCTTTATTTTTTCTTTGCGTGTCAGTGTCTTAAGCTCCGGAAGCATTTTAACAGAAATCAGCGCCACCAGAAACGCCAAAACGAAGCTCCAGCGGTTTGATACATAAGTAAATCCGTTCAACACATGTCCTACATACGGAATTGCCAGAAAAGCCACAAGAAGCCCCGTTCCGATCTTCAGATGCAGGTTTCCTTTTTTCATAAAAAGCAGAAACATGCTCAAAAGTGCCATTGACGAAAATCCCATAAGTGTATAATATCCGCAGTTATTAAACACAAAAGAAGCCAGAAACTGCTGATAATACTCCGCTGGATAGAGCAGCGGAACATAATGTGCAACGCTCATTCTGGATGAAGTCAGTATTGAAAGTGCATTCGGCAGAAACAAAAATCCCGCCAGCCCGATTCCCAGTATGTACAATGCAATAAATCTGATCAGCCATCCCACAAGTTCCTTCAGCTGGATTTTATGAAAAATCATTACATATCGGAAAACCGCATAAATAAACATAAAAATTGACAGCATATAAAAGAAATAAAAATTGCTGACCGCCGACAGAAACACAGACAATACAAAAACTGCCGGTGATTTTCTCTCAAAAATCTTCTCAATGCCAAGAAGCAAAAGAGGAAGATAAATCATCGGATTCAGGAAAAACGGATGCATGATTCCTGTATATAAAGCAAAGTTTCCAAAGCAGTATATGTAGCTTCCCAGCAGGATATAAAATGGTCTGAAATTCCAGTGTCTGCAATACACAGAGAAGACCAGCCCTGCAAGATAAATCCTTAAAGCGATCAAAAATGTATACAAATATTCCGTTTTTTCAGGGGATACAAATACCGCAAGCAAATTCAGCGGATCCCCCAGCACATAATAATTCATGGTAGTGATCACATCTGCCCCAAGCCCTAGCGTCATATCCCACTGTGGAATAATCAGCTTATGGTTTATAAACAGATTATGCAGAATATCCCGAAGATAATTTCCCAAATATACAAGTGACATATAATGCTGAGCAATCCCATCTTCTCCATTTGATTCATAGACGAAGGATCTTCCATTTTTGATGAATATGAAGAATACCAGAAAGCTGAGTACTGCAAAAATCACTGTATACAGACTATAATAACGCAAACGTTCTTTTCTTTTCATTTCATTTTACTTTCCTGTCTGATAATCCACAGAATACTCATCATTTTTCTTTATAACACAAATTTTTGCCATTTTTATCTACCTCACTCTCATTTAATCGATTCTGTCATTACTGCAACTGTTCAGCACCCTCACTGTTACTACCTGCCGGATAATTACCATTTACCTCATTATAATCTTCACTCCCTCAACAATGCAACGGGATTCTGCATGTCTCTGTATGTTATCATCTTCATGGCAAAGCACCTCACGGAATACCATCTACAGAAAAAGGCCAGAACTTCTCGCTCTGGTCTTTTTCTTTCGTACATATTTTGTTTCCTGTGGAAATCCATCCAACAATATTGACTGAAACATGGAGATTCCCCTTATCAACCAGAACAGTTTTTGAATGTCAGACATGAGGCTGTTGCTCATTAAAGAAAAAGATATGTTCTGTAGAATTGTTACAACTTTATTTCTTTAATGGTAGCACGTTATGGTCTTTCCGTCCATAAAAACAGTTCGACATTATATGACAAAAACCGCGCTATGTTTCTGACTCAGGCTGATTATTTTACTTCGACAAGTTCAATCTTGAAGTTCAGTTCCAATAATCTTCTTGTCCTCAACTTCATATAACGGTCATACCATTTATCAAAAAAATCTTATTGCATTAATATAAGTAAGAAGACTACAATAGGTATAACAAAAAATAATGAAAGGTGCGCTGAGAGATGAACAAAGACAGATATTCAATTATATTTAACAGTAAAACAGGAAACACCAGAAAACTGGCTGATGCGATCCATGAGGCACTGCCGCAGGAAAACTGCGATCTTTTTGGTGCAGTTGAAGGAGACGTTCCTGCTTCAGAAACATTGTATATTGGATTCTGGACAGATAAGGGAAGTGCGGACAAAGCTACAGCAGAACTGCTGGCGAAGCTGAAAAACAGAAAAATCTTTCTGTTTGGGACAGCCGGATTCGGTGGCAGTGAAGAGTACTTCACAAATATCCTTGACAATGTCAAAAAGCTTATTAATGAGAGCAATACCGTGGTTGGGGAGTATATGTGTCAGGGCAGGATGCCGGGCTCTGTAAGAGCACGTTATGTAAAAATGAAAGAGCAGCCAGATCCTATGCCGCATCTGGACATGCTGATTGAGAACTTTGACAAAGCATTATCCCATCCGGATGCTGCCGATTTGGACAGACTCCAAAAAATGGTAACTGCATAGAGGTTGCTTTTATTTGCCTGACAAGATATACTAATCTGAGCAATATAGTATGAATTGGAGGATTTTTACAATGAAAATTGCAGTTACTTATGATAACGGAAATGTTTTTCAGCATTTTGGAAAAACAGAAAACTTCAAAGTTTATGAAGTAGAAGACGACAAGGTTGTTTCAAGCGAAGTGATCGGTTCCAACGGAACAGGACACGGCGCATTGGCAGGACTTCTGGCTGAACAGGGTATCAATGTTCTGATCTGTGGTGGTATCGGCGAAGGCGCTCAGACAGCTCTCACAGAGGCAGGAATTGAGATGGTTGCCGGTGCACAGGGAAACACTGATGATGTTGTTGAAGCATATCTGAAAGGTGAACTGGTTTCTACAGGAGCAAACTGTGACCACCATCACCACGAAGAAGGTCATTCCTGCGGAGGAAGCTGCGGCGGATGCGGTGGCCACAAGAGTGATATCACAGGACCAAACGTAGGAAAAACCTGCCGTACACATTACAAAGGAACCTTCAACGACGGAACCCAGTTTGATTCTTCCTATGACCGCGGAGAACCGCTGGAATTTATCTGCGGTGCAGGACAGATGATCAAAGGCTTTGATGCTGCCGTTGCAAACATGGAAATCGGCGAGATCAAAGAAGTTCATCTGATGCCGGAAGAAGCTTACGGACAGACAAATCCGGATGCTATCTTTACACTTGAGATTGCACAGCTTCCTGGTTCAGAGAATCTGGAGGTCGGACAGCAGGTATATCTGTCCAACCAGTACGGACAGCCATTCCCGGTTAAAGTAGCCGCAAAAGAAGAAACAACGATCACTTTTGATGCAAACCACGAAATGGCAGGCAAAGAACTGAACTTCACAATTGAACTTGTGGAAGTAAAATAAATATATAAAATAAAGCCTCCGCTTCAAAATCGTAAGATTTAAGCGGAGGCTTCTCTTATGTTATTTCAAACATTATTATACAATACTGCCATAAAATCCAAATTTTTTGTGATCACTGGCGCTGCATTTAGGAGGACCTTTCGTATTCCAACGCATACCCATCATATTTTTCCAGGTGTGCGATCCGGCAAGGAAAAATCCACTCTGGGCATCCACAATATACCACTTGCCATTAATGCGGATCTCATTCCACTGATGACTCGGATTAACAGCTTTGGAATTTGCATGTACATATTTGCACTTGACTCCGACTCCATCACAGAGCGCTTTCATGGCTCTGGCAAAACCTGAACACTGAGCTTCGTTGTAAACGAGGGCTCCCCATGCATTATTGGCATTATTGTACTGCAAGCCACGTCTCGCATAACTGCAGTTGCTTCTCAGATAAAGGAAAACTGCAAGAGCCTTATCATACTCGCTCATTCCCTTTCGGATATAATTGGTCTTGAAGCTCTGAACAACTCTTCGAACCTGCATAAGCTGGCTGGAATTCAGCGAAGGGCCATAGACACTGTTGGCCTTGTAATCTCCACGCACAGTAAGACGTTTCAGTGATACCTTACGAACAGAGCTAAAGCTGCTGTAAATCTTTTTCCCGGATACAACGCTGTATGAACGGATTTTATACTTGTAGGTTTTTCCTTCTTTTACTTTTTTATCTGTATAAGTGAGAGTAGATTTTTTGTTAATTGTCTTTATTCGTTTCCATTTTTTTCCAGTGTATTTGTATATCTGGTAACCTTTGGCTTTTGGAGTGCAGCACCAACAAAGTTTAACATTTTTGTTGTTATAAGAATGGCATCTTGTCACTACCGGAGCGGATAATTTGACTGTTGCAGAAACAACATCTTCATCTACACTGCAAGAATGAGAAAAGCAGGTTATTTTGTCATTATCCCCTGATGTATACCAGTACTTTCCTCCATAAGAATCCGAATACCAGTAATTGGTTGAGATAAGCATCTGATCTAAAAGTACAAAGGTACTTCCCTGCGACGGGGCTCCGTCCGCACGATAAATCTGTACATAATCATACTGGCTTCCCTGAACATAGGATTCAATGTTGATTTCACTGCCGTTGGCATAGCAGCGGTTCAATTGTATCTTTTGTTCGAAGTCGGCCTTTACCGGTGATACTCCAACATCCTATGATCAGAAATGCTATTGCCAAAAATAGAAATATGCTCAGGATGGATGATACGGTAATAGGTTTCTTTTTCATACACGCTCTTCTCCTTTGCGTTAAATCTGATTATGCCTTTATTATACTCCTGGTTATCCTCTATTGCATCTATAAAATCTCCCATATTTCTTCACCCGGTGCCGGAATATGCACTTCCAGATTGAACAGGGACTTAATATCGATTTTCTTAATTCTTACTTGTTTTCTGGTTTGATGATTCGGATCAGCTGCTTATCAAGCATGATCGTACGATTCCACGGATTCAGAATCACACCCTCGATTTCCGGAACAGTCATTGCTGCATCAAACAATTTCCCTATATCCGTCAAAAAAGTGGATTTTACCGATTCCGGGCCTTTCATCTCCTCATCAAAACTGGTAAACGCATACCACCAACATTTTCCATCTTCAGTCTGGACACTTTTTACTGCCATCTGAGTATTTCCGGGATTCATCTCCACAGCAACGATCACCTGTCCGTTTTCGTTCATTCTCCGGCGGATAACCGTAAGTACATGCGCCAGCATTTCCTGCGAAGTTTCTTTTTGTAATCCCAGAATTGCTTCTTCTATTTTTTCATTTCCTTTTAATGTCTCATCCTGTGATATTGCCATCTGAGTTCTCCTCTGAAAATATTTATTATTTATATTTTATGATACCATCACAAGAGTAAACGGGCAATATCGTTATGCACACTCTCTTGTCCTGACTTATACTTTTGTAATGACGAATCCCACAATTGCTATTATGAGCAACAACGGATTTTCTTGCCAGCTCCGCTAAAACATGCCATAATTATCTTGTTTTTTACCCCTACATTATAAAAAGGATTTGATCAAAATGAAAACATACGAAGAATTACTTTCAGATATTGAAGAAGATATGGAGCTCATGGGTGCTTCACACATTGTTTATTCTGCGGAAGAAAACGGTGTCATCACAGATTATGATTACCTTCCGTCAGATCTCTGTATGACTTCCACCACTTTAAAGGATCTTCAGGAAAAACTTCATGAGCAGATGCTCTATGACAAAGCTTCCGCATACACTGCCGGAGCAGACAAAAATGCGCCAAAACTGGCTGTTATTTTTCCCGGCATCGGATATACTGCTGACAAACCACTTCTTTATTACACAACCCGTCTTGCAAAAAAACACGGCTATCAGATTCAGACCGTGTCTTATGGCACGCTCCCTGAAAACATCAGGGGCGATTCTGCCAAAATGAAACAGGCATTTGAACTTGCCTCGGAACAGACAGAACAGCTTCTGCACGGCATTGACTGGAGTTCCTATGGCAGTATTCTTTTTATTTCCAAAAGCATTGGCACAGCCATATCTTCTGCCTATGCTTTCAGACACAATTTAAAGGTAAAAAGTATCCTGTTTACTCCACTGGCAGAAACTTTTTCATTTCCACTCCAGGGAAGTATTGCCTTTCACGGCACTGCTGATCCGTGGGCCGAAACAGATTCTGTTCAGGCACTCGCAACACAAAAAGAAGTTCCTCTTTTCCTTACCAAAAATGCCAACCATTCTCTGGAAACCGGCGATGTGCAGACCGATCTTTCCATCCTGAAAACTACAATGGATCGTGTGGAACGCTTTATTATTAATCCATAAAACTGACTATACAGGATATTTTGTAATAAGATTATATGGTTTCGCAAACATTTGTTCTATTTTCTCTTGTATTTTCGAACAGATGTTTGTATAATACAAATATGACCACCTCAATTGTAAATGAAAACTACACCACACAGGAGAAACTACAGATTCTTGCAGACGCAGCAAAATATGATGTTGCATGTACTTCAAGCGGTTCCAGCCGCCGGGGAAAGAAAGGAGAGCTCGGCAATGCAGAAGCATGCGGCATCTGTCATAGTTTTGCTGCAGACGGAAGATGTATCTCCCTTCTCAAGATCCTGATGACAAATCATTGTGCCTATGATTGCAAATATTGTATCAACAGATCCGGCAATGATGTAAAGCGCGCCACTTTTACGCCTCAGGAAATTTGTGAACTGACAATTGAATTTTACAAAAGAAATTATATCGAAGGACTGTTCCTGAGTTCCGGTGTCCTGCGCAATCCTACCTATACTATGGAAAAAATGTGCGAGACATTGCTTCTGCTCCGTACGAAATACCATTTTAATGGCTATATCCACGTAAAAACAATTCCCGGCGCATCAGATGAGCTGCTTGCCGCAGCCGGTTATCTGGCCGACCGTATCAGTGTAAATCTGGAACTTCCTACTGAGGATGCTCTGCGTTCACTGGCACCAAATAAAACCATGCAGAACATCTTAAATCCTATGGGGAAAGTACAGAGTACGATTGCATCTCACCGGATGGCGATCGGAAAGTCCACATACATGGAACGAAGCCGTGGAAATCAGTTTTTAAACCATAGTATCTTTTCGGATAATTCCAAGAATAAATTCAAAGAAAAACTTAATGCGCAAAATACAGATGCACGACTCCATGGCAGTTTTCACTCAGAAAAGCATCTTCAAAAAACCTCTTCCTTTCCAGGTGAAAACAAACTCTGCAAACATGCTCTGACCTGGGAAAATGCCTGCCAGCTGGCTCCTCTCGACATGTCAGATCTGAGGCGCAGCTTCGCGCCGGCAGGGCAAAGCACCCAGATGATCATCGGCGCTACCGGAGAGAGTGACTATACCCTGCTGCAAACGACACAGGCATTATATCAGGGATTCGATCTGAAACGAGTTTTTTACTCCGCTTATATTCCACTAAATGACGATACCAACCTGCCTCAGCTCGGAACACCTCCACCACTTCTGCGTGAGCATCGCCTGTATCAGGCAGACTGGCTTCTTCGTTTCTATGGTTTTCAGGCAACGGAACTGTTATCTGAGTCTCAGCCAAACTTTAATGAACTGCTGGATCCAAAGTGTGACTGGGCGTTGCGCCATCTGGAACATTTTCCAGTAGAAGTAGAAACGGCCTCTTATGCCACCTTACTTCGTGTTCCCGGTATCGGTCCCAAATCAGCCAGCCGCATCACCTATGCCCGGAAATACGGACGCTTAACCTTCGAAAGTCTGAAAAAAATGGGTGTCGTACTGAAACGCGCACACTATTTTATTACCTGTGGAGGAAAGCAGATGTATCATACCCCCATCGAAGAGGCTTATATTACCAGACAATTAATTCATGTAGATACGAAGGATCTCTGGAAAATGCAACATGCCAATGAGACATACTCTCAGATGACCCTTGCCGATTTCGGAATAGGATAAACATATGAAAGTATACACTTGCAAAGACCGCCTGACAGACATCATGACCTGTATTTACGACGCATGGTCGGAGGCTCTGCGGATCGGCCATAACCAGATTCAGCTAAAAAAAGAACCTGTATTTCAGCAGACATTATTTGATGAATACATTCATATAGATGGAGACGCCTCCAGAGCAGAAAAAGTAATCCGTTCCATCCGCAGAAGCATTTCCGAGGAAGCATACCTGAACGTTTACTATGCCACTTTGTGTGCAGATGAGGACTCTCTGCAGGCAATCTATAACTTTTTGCGTGTGGGTTTTGCAGTCGGAAGCACCGTACTTGGACAATATACCAATCCACATGTCATGAAACTCCTGGAAATTCGCCGAAGAGTATCGAATGAGGCACACCATTTCCGCGAATTTGCCCGTTTTCAGAGTCTGGATTCTAAAGTTTATGTCTGTCATCTGGAGCCCCAAAATGACGTGATCATGTTGGTCGGAAACCATTTCTCAGACCGTATGCCCTCCGAACACTGGATGATCATTGATGATAACCGCAAGACGGCCTGTGTACACGTAAAAGACGGCGAAAACTATCTGCGTTACCTGACAGACGAAGAATTCGAAACTCTGCGCCAGACAGAATCCTATGAAGATGAATATACAGATATGTGGAAGACCTTTTTTCATGCGATCAGCATTGAACAGCGCAGGAATTATATCTGCCAGAGAAATCTTTTTCCACTCTGGAAAAGGAAACATGCCGTGGAATTTAAGCCCTGAAAAAGTTAATGCCGGGCATTATGCCCGGCACCGGTTTATAAATTATTCTTCTGTATATTCTTTAATCAGTGCAAGAAGGATCTCCACACTCTTTTCCATTCCTTCTACACTGATGTGTTCATAAGGTCCATGAAAAGCATGGCCTCCTGTTCCGAGATTTGGGCACGGAAGTCCTTTAAAGCTTAACTGACAGCCATCTGTGCCTCCACGGATTGGAAGAACAAGTGGTGTTACACCTGCTGTCTCACATGCTTTCTTTGCATGATCTATCAGGTGCATATGCTCTTCCACAATTTCTTTCATATTGCGGTACTGATCGGTGATCTTGAGTGTTACCGTACCTTCGCCCCACTTTTCATTTAAATTTTTCTCAATCAGACGGAGTGTCTTTTTTCTCTCCTCAAACCCTGCTTTATCATGATCCCTCACAATATAATTCAGCTTCGCTTCACCAACTTCGCCCTGCATACTGATCAGATGATAAAATCCTTCATAATCTTCCGTTCCTCTCGGTGTCTCCATAGACGGCAGACAACTATTGATTTCCATTGCAACCAGACTGGCATTGATCATTGTATCTTTGCCTTCACCCGGATGTACATTAAACCCTCTGATTTCAAACTCTGCCTTACATGCATTAAAATTCTCATACTGGATTTCTCCCTCTGTATCTCCATCCAGTGTATATGCATACTCTGCTCCAAACTGTTCTAAATTAAAATGCTCTGCTCCCATTCCGATTTCTTCATCCGGAGTAAATGACACACAGATTGTTCCGTGCGGCAATTTTTCTGTCTGGATTCTTTCAATCATAGTCAGAATCTCGGCAATTCCTGCCTTGTCATCTGCTCCCAGAATCGTTGTTCCATCTGAGGTGATCAGTGTACGACCTTTCAATTCTGCAAGATGAGGAAATTCTTTCGGATTTAATATCAGACCGCTTGTCCCAAGTGTAAGCTCTCCACCATCATAATTTTCTGTAATTATCGGATGGATTTCGTGATCGCAGAAATCCGATACGGTATCCATATGTGCAATAAATCCAAGCGCCGGAATATTTTCTTTTCCTTTCGTCGCCGGAAGTTTACCATACAGATAGCACTTATCATCAAGAACGACTTCTGTCAGACCAAGTTCTTGCATTTCTTTTTCCAGCTTTCGTGCCAGATCAAACTGACACATCGAAGACGGAACCGTCTCACTTTCTTCATTGCTCGGTGTCCGCACTGTCACATAACTGATTAGCCTTTCCTGTACCTTCATATATTTTGCTCCTCTTTTTCTTGAATTTATATTTCAATGTCCACTTTTTTGTCCTGAATGTCCACTTTTCATATCGAATATCCACTTTTCTTGATTTAATCGTCCATCTATACTCCCCATACTTTAAACTGAGTATAACACAATCAAGCACTCTTTTTCTATCATCTTGTACCACTCGACGAAAAAAGCAGCCAGCCTGTTTTTCACAGACTAACTGCTTAAAATAAAAGCTGGAGTCCCATCGCTATAACCCACATATAGGCGCATGTCTTTGGAATCATCAATAATCCAACCTTCGGTTTTGTTTTGCTGAATAACGTTACCGGAAGATAACAACCAAACGAAATAATAATCGCTGCAACCATTCTTGTCATATGATATCCATTTGCATTTCCGGAAATCGCATACAGAATAATGACTCCGATGCCTGTCACTGCAAAGACTGTATTTCTGATGATCGATAATTTCATGTTTCCTTCATCTGTACACCAGTTATTCTGCGGGAACAGACATATCACAATTCTGACAACCGCCGATATCCAGACAATGGCCTCGATTGCTACCGGTATCGTAAATTCCGGGAACGTAAACTTCCAGATATACATCAGAATAATATAAAACACCGTCATTGTAATCGATGATACCTGCAATCCTATGCCAAGCTGTCTTTTTATCTTATCGCTGGTTCCGCGTACTGCTCTGATAATTCTTGGCACCAGATGGAAAGCATCCCCTCCACAAAGCGTCAATGTCAAAATTCCATAAAGCACAAATAATGTGTTTCCTTTTGCATATATAAAAAACAAAATTGCAGCTACCAGATCAAAAATCAGATACGCTGCATCAAATATTGCTTCCATCATGTCCGGAATCTGTGGTTTATACGTGTTCTCTTTCATTCTTAATTCTGCTCCTCCTTATGTTCTTTCAGACATTTTTCTGCATTGCAAAACTGCACCCACCATATCTCTGAGTGCAGTTTTGTATCAATCAATATTCTAATGTTTCTCCATTAAGTGGAATATCAAGAACAAGTATCCTATACAAATATACTTTCCTCTTTTGCTTTCCGCAAATCTTTTAACACTGTTCCTATATCTCCCAAAATAGCAATCCCCTTATCTTCAATGAATTCCGGCAAAAACTGATATTCTGAATTTACGGAAATATAATATGCATCTTTCAAACTGTTTGTCAGTTCCCAAAACGGTTCCTGTATAAACATCGGTGTCATGCGCCCTACTCCAAGTTCTATGAAGAGAATTTTTCTATCTTTGTTCTTTTGAATGTATTTTGAGATTTTCTCATATTCTTCTTCGTATTTTTTCCCTTGCAGAAAATTCCCATATCCTCTTACCCACGGAAACATTTCCGCACCACAATGAGGGCAGCGAGGAATCAGTTCATCCGGCACCATTGTCCCCTCTCCCATAGCCGCAATCATATCTGCCACAGGTTGTACGGCATCCCATGTTTCATCCTGACAGCACTGAGAACACTGGAAGAAACGATGATCTCCCTGAATCTCACTGACCTTTTCTTCCGGATAAATCTTTACAAACTGTGTATCCTGATTAGTCGTTAAGATATGAAAATCCTTTCCCTGCAAGATTCTATCCAAATCCAGATATGGCTCTCTGATAGGAGCATTTTGTGTAGTATTTAAAAAGGTTGCCACATATCCCCAGTGTTCATTTCTTGTAGAAAACCGATGCATCATGCCGCTAAAAGCACCTTTGAATCCATACTTATCTGCAAATTTTCCAAAATGCTCACGAAAAGAAGGGGTATCACTATAATAAAAGTCACCACCTCCAGCCGCTGATAAACCGGATGCTCCGCCTACTATGATACACTCTGCCTCCTGCACTCTGCGAACAAATTCCTGAATCTGTTCCTCATAAGAAAGTGGTTTTTGTTTGCTCAACACTACAGCAGTACCGCCGGATGCATAGGTACTATAGTGTCTGGAATAGTTCATTTGTGTTTTCATTACCAAATTTTCATAACAGCTCATTTTTTCATTCTCCTATCTCACAACTGTAATATCTTTAACCACTTTACTTAATCTATCCTTCCCTTTCTGATTTCCTTTAACGCTACCGTAAGATTACCATCCACACCGATGGATTTTTCTTTGATTTCCTCTGGAATATAAATTTCGCCCTTGTTAAATGTGATATATCTTGCCTGTGGTTCTACCGCTGCTAGTTGCATCAAAGGAGCTTTAATCATCTGATTTCTCCAACCAATGCCAAATTCCAGAATTACCAGCTTCTTTCCATGTAAATTCTGAATAAATTCTTGATAGCGGGCAGCCTTTTCCTTCCAATTTTTCGTTTCTGTAAACGAGGATATCTCACCCCAATTTACTTCCATATCTCCACCGCATTTTGGACATTTCGGCAGTAACTCTTTGGGTACTCTTCCGTTTACTTCCTCTTCTGTCATGGCGAGAACTGCTTTTTGATTAGGATAGACCTCGTCATGACATCTGTTCTTGCACCGCATCTGGGTTAATTTCCCTTCCATTTCAAAAACACGGTCTGACTCAAAACCTGCCGGCACAAAATGATCCTCCGCATTGGAAGTTACCACGAAATATTCTTTATCCTTTACTAGTGCATAGATGTTTTTCATAATCTCACTCGGCTCATCCTGCATAGCTTTTGCCTTAACAAGTCTGCTTACAAACGCCCACTTTTCTTCTACCTTCATTGGCACTGAAAATCCGTGTAAAACACAACGCAGTCCGTGTTTTTCTCTGAAATCTCCCATATTTTCCTGAAACCATGCGTCATCTGCAAAAATATTATATCCCTCTGCGATAGACAAACCATTACTGGCTCCAATCAAAATACCATCTGCTTCTTTGATGATTTGACTTATCTCTTGATATACATTCATCTTCATCACATTTCCTTCCCCGCTATGTTTTCTTTTAAATCCCGCAGGGTTTCTGCCAAATCTCCTGCTATATAAATGCTTTTGTCTTTTATATGCTCTGGAGCTGAGGATTTCTTCTGATTCAGACAGGCATAAAACACCTTTTCATTTTTGTATGTCATTTCCCAAAAAGGAAGTTTAATAATACTGGGTGTCATCTCACCAACCCCCAGCTCCAGCAGTACAACATTCTTATCTGTTCCATTCATGAGATATTTTTTTAGGAAATTCTCATATCGCCTTACACCTTCCCTCCAGTCTTTTCCCTCCAAAAATGTATCATCCCTTACCCAGGGAACCATGATTCTCCCGCACTCATTACATCTTGGCAGAATCTCGGAAGTAACACGCAGCTCCCGGATATTTTCGTTCATCCTGCGAATCATTTCTACATTGGAATAAATTTGGTCATGGCAAGGCTGACTGCATTGAACATAGCCGCTGTTACCTTGATAATCGCAAATCCTTTCTTTCTTAAAAATCCGTTCAAACTGCATATCTATATTGGTTGTTAAAACAAAGACTTCTTTTTCCGCCACAATATCACGCAGGTCATAGTATGGCTGCCCTGTAGGTGCATCCCACATACTTTGTATGTAACGTGCATAATATGCCCACTGTTGTTCCGGCGATGAATAACAGTAGTAAAAACCGTCAAAAGGAGATTTCAGTCCATACCACTCCTTGAAATCTTGTAAACATTCCTCCATATAGGGTAGCCAATGATAATGGTCATATCCCGCCGCACTGGAAAGACCAGAACCACCGCCTATCAAAACGGCATCTGCCTGACGGATTTTTTCTGCCAGAAAACTGACTTGTTCCTCCTTTTGCATACACCACTTTATCTCCTTTTTTATATCAGATTTCACACTTTTTATTTTGCTTGACTTTTATTTTTTTACTTGTTAAAATTAAATTTACATCAAGCATTAAAGTTATATTATCATGTAAGTTTAAAAATTGCAAGAAGAAAATTCGAGGTGACAAATGAAATATTCCACAAAGCTTAGTGACACCATTCATATTCTTATATTTATTGCTCTTGGAGATGACGAACAACTCTCCAGCACAAAAATTGCAGAAAGTATCAAGACAAACCCGGCTTATGTCAGACAGCTTATGGCAACCCTGAAAAATGCAGGCATTGTTGTCAACACACAAGGTCATGCGAATGCCGCTCTTGCAAAATCGGCAGATAAAATCAATATGTATGACATCTACCGAGCCGTAGAGGGCGATAAGCCGCTGCTTCACCTGGACACAGATACCAATCCGGATTGTGGAATCGGTATCAACATTCAATTTGCTATTGGAGACTTCTATCATGAAATTCAAAATATGGTAGATGAAAAAATGAAATCCATTACATTGCAGGATATTATTGATCGGTATTATTTTAAAATCAGGAAAGTTAAAAACCTTTAAAATTGAATGTGTCATCGGTATCACTGATGATGACAAACATGGCTGTTCTCTGATCGCCGATCATATCCAGTTCCATTTCGTCATACGACATGATTTCTCGAAGCTCCTGAATATCAAATGGTGAAAGTCTGGCACCGCAGGAAATCAAAGTCGACTTAGCTGTCTTGCCAGTCACAAAATGTCAATAGTTTTTTAATCACTTTTTCAAAAAAGGCAAAAAAATAGAACGTATAGTTAATTTCCATACGCTCTATCTCACATTTCATATTAAATTTTTGAATTCTACAAACTTGAATTGTTCGAGCTCTTCAAATACTAACGTCCTTAATTCTGTTCAATAATTGATTTATAGTAGTTACCAAAGTCAGCAAGTGAATTAACAATTGGAAGCATTTTTGTTCCGAGTTCCGTTAAGCCGTATTCAACTCTCGGTGGCTGCTCATGGTAATCGTGGCGATATGCCAGCCCATCACTCATCATTTGTCTTAAACTATCTGTCAAAACCTTTTGTGAAATACCATCTATACTTCGTTGTAGCTCATTGAATCTCCATGGACGCTCTTTCAAGTTACGCAAAATCAGCAGTTTCCATTTTCCTCCGATAAGAGATACTGCTGTTGCAACTGGGCATTCCGGTAATTCTTCTTTTGCTCGCATAATTCTCACCTCCGA
Source organism: Ruminococcus sp. AF17-22AC (assembly GCF_003460065.1). Lineage (NCBI taxonomy): Bacteria > Bacillati > Bacillota > Clostridia > Eubacteriales > Oscillospiraceae > Ruminococcus > Ruminococcus sp. AF17-22AC. The sequence continues at coordinate 33,924 of NZ_QRXT01000013.1, read as the reverse complement.
TTCTATTGTAACACATTCATTTTTGAGTGTACAGTTACAAAAAGGTGCGTACTTGTTTTTGTATGTGTCTCACACTATACTAATACCAAGCAACCAGAAACTACAAATTAACTATGGAGGTATTATTATGGCAAATTACACAAAAACAACTATTGGAAAGGAAAACCGAATTGAGCTGCATGAAAAGTTGTCTTTAACAGGTGCAGAAATCAGTTTAAACGAACTACCTGCAGGAGCAAATGTCCCATTTGTTCATTCTCATAAAGAAAATGAAGAAATCTATGGAATTCTTTCAGGTAACGGCAAAGCCATAATTGATGGAGAAGAAATCAGCCTTTCAACTGGAGACTGGCTAAAAATCGCACCTGCTGCAAAGCGTCAGTTTTTTGCATCCGATATTTCTGGAATTACTTATATCTGCATTCAGGTAAAAGAAAATTCTCTGGAACATTTTACAGCAGAGGATGCCGTAATCGGCTAATTAAAAGTATTTAGACACAGCAAATTTTGATTTGTATTTTTGTTTGTTTTAAAAATGGGCAATCCCGATTGGAATTGCCCACTCATTGCACTAATTATGCGGAAATCAATACATTCATTATCAGTTTTACCATCACATCTTTTTCTACACCAAATACATCTGTTTCAAAAGAATCCTTCATCTGACCAACCATCTGAACACACTCTTCATAAGTAATGCGGTATGCTGTAAAGCTCTGCCCCTTCCTGATAGCGAACAAATTTCTTTGCTATTTTCTTTGTTTTCTCTACATCTTTACGTGCATATCCCATACACGGCACCTCCTTGTTTGCATAAAAAAAGCAGCTAACCTATTTTTCATAGACTAACTGCTCGTGTTTTTGTTCCATATTCTGTTTTAATTTACTGAAACGTCTTCTGTTTGGCTTAACTGTTTATGAACATCACGTCCACCATACATAATTCGCACCACATATACTATTTCAGTTTCATCATCTGTTTTGTAAAATACCAGATAATTACCCACCGGAAAGAATCGAAGTCCTCTGCTGTGCCACGGTTCTTCCTCATAGAGCCGATTTCTATTCGGCATAGTATCCAGCTTCCGAATTGCCGTCATAATCCGCTCTGCCTGTCCTGCAGCATTCTCCGGATCTAACAGTTCCTCTGAAATATATCTGAAAATATTTCGCAGATCTTTCTTTGCTCCTGCTGTATACATCACTTTATATTTCATATACCAAATTCCCGTTTCATTTCTGCTTCAACTTCATCTGCTGAATACACTCTGCCAGCCTTAATATCTTCCATACCTTTTTCTATTTCTGCATTGAACTGTTCCTTTGTCAGAGAGCCATATGCAACAGGCTCCTCATAAGCTGGAAGTTTCATCTCAAAAGGAATTCCTCTCTGGAGTACAATCTGTCTCAGAAACATTCCTACTGCATTGGACATTGGAATTCCAAGTCGATCAAGCACCTGCTCTGCCTGTTCTTTTACTTCAGGTTCGACACGTGCAAATACATTTGCTGTTCTTGCCATAGATATCGCCTCCTCTTTTTTCTTCATTATATCTTGTTTAATTGCAAGTTGCAAGCGATTCGCAATCTGTTTTCGTAATTTCATACACTGGCAGACGGCAGGTGGCAGATAAGGTATCTATAAAAATCTGTATTTGCTTCAATGACTCTGCCACCTGTCATTCTTTTAATCGAATACTGTTCTCCTGCTTTTCATTTACTTGATAAACTGATAAATCTTAAATACGAATATAACGGTTATACCGGAGATGAGAGATGGGCGATTATTACGGAATTATCGGTAAAAAAGCTTTGGGAGAAGTATCCCCTTGTTATAGAAAGATATTCTCCGTTTGTTCATCTTTCCATTGCACAGGGAGAGGTAATTGACGATACAAACCGAAATTAGAACAAGTATGCAAAGAGAAGCAGTCGCACACTTGACTGCTATGGATATGACGATGAAATGTCATCACAGTTCCATAAAGAACTTGCCATTATGTTTGACGACCCGTTTGAAAGAGCAGAGGAAGAAAGGCTTACCTTGCAGACCTCAACGAGCAGGCAGAAGCAATGCTTTCTCGGCTGGTAAAGCAGCTTTCCGAAAAAGAGGGCGTTACGGAAGCCCTCAAAGCGGAAAATCAAATGCTGTGGGTGCAGAGGATGAACAACATCCGCAGTGCTGCTATGGAAATCGTTTCGAGTGAGCTTATACGCTGCGTGCAGGTCAAGAGTTTTTCGTCTTTCTTCTAAAAATGGGCAATCCCGATTTCAGGACTGCCCATTCATTCTGCCAATTATGCGATTTTTTCTTGCTTGCACCGATTTCTGCATCAATTGATGTAAGTTTGATGTAAATCGCTGTTTTTTTAGTTTTTTATCAAATGAAGTACGTCCCGTCTATTCGGTAAAACGGTACATCTTTACATCATCTTAATAGAGCTTTGCACCTGCTGGAATATGGTCATCAACCATCAGAAGATGGAGCTTTTCTTCGCCTTCTTCTTCGTGGATAGCACTGAGGAGCATACCGCAAGAGTCAATGCCCATCATCGCTCTCGGTGGAAGATTTGTGATAGCGATAAGCGTCTTTCCAACCAGTTCTTCAGGCTCATAATAAGCGTGAATACCGCTTAAAATGGTTCTGTCTGTGCCTGTTCCGTCATCAAGCGTAAACTGTAACAGTTTCTTTGACTTCGGTACTGCAACACACTCTTTAACCTTTACTGCACGGAAATCTGACTTACTGAATGTATCAAAATCAACAAATTCCTCAAATAAAGGCTCTACCTTTACCTTAGAAAAATCAATCTTTTCAGACTCAGTTTTTACATTTTTTTCAGGTGCTTCAGAAGCTGTATTATTTACATCATTTTTCTTATTTACACCATCTAAGGACTTCATTGTCGGGAACAGAAGTACGTCTCTAATTGCCTGGCTGTCTGTAAGCAACATAACCAGACGGTCAATTCCGTATCCGATACCACCTGTAGGCGGCATACCGATCTCAAGTGCATTCAGGAAGTCTTCATCTGTGTGGTTTGCTTCCTCATCACCAGCGTCAGCAAGAGCATCCTGTGCTTTGAAACGCTCTCTCTGATCGATCGGATCATTCAGCTCGGAATATGCGTTACACATTTCCCATGTATTACAGAAGAGCTCAAAACGCTCTACCTTGCTTGGATCAGAAGGTTTCTTCTTGGTCAGCGGAGAGATTTCGATCGGATGATCCATGATAAATGTAGGCTGGATCAGTTCTTTCTCACAGTACTCCTCGAAGAACAGGTTGATGATATCACCCTTCTTATGATGTGCCTCATATTCAATATGATGCTCGTCAGCAAGTTTCTTTGCAGCTTCGTCATCTGCAACTTCATCAAAATCGATTCCTGCATATTTCTTGATTGCATCATTCATTGTCAGACGTGCAAACGGCTTACCAAGATCGATCTCTACACCATTATAAGAAATCTTTGTGGAACCGCATACTTTCTCTGCCAGATAACGGAACATGGATTCTGTAAGTTCCATCATTCCCTCATAGTCTGTATATGCCTGATAAAGCTCCATCAGAGTAAATTCCGGATTGTGGCGTGTATCAACACCCTCATTACGGAATACACGTCCGATCTCATAAACTCGCTCAAGTCCTCCGACGATCAGTCGTTTCAGATAGAGCTCCAGTGAAATACGAAGCTTTACATCTTCGTTCAGTGCATTGTAATGTGTTTCAAACGGTCTTGCAGCTGCTCCACCTGCGTTGGAAACCAGCATCGGAGTTTCTACTTCCATGAAGTCACGCCCTGCAAGGAAGTTACGGATTTCTTTGAGGATCTGGGAACGTTTGATAAATACGTTCTTGCTGTCCTGGTTCATGATAAGGTCTACATATCTCTGACGATAACGAGTATCTGTATCTGTCAGTCCGTGGAATTTCTCCGGAAGGATCTGCAGACTCTTGGTTAACATAGTCATTTTTTCAGCGTGAATAGAGATCTCACCGGTTCTTGTTCTGAAAGCAAAGCCTTCCAGACCGAAGATATCTCCAATGTCGGATTTCTTGAAATCTGTATAAGATTCTTCTCCGATAGCATCTCTTGCCACATAGACCTGGATATTTCCCTGCAGGTCCTGAATATTACAGAAAGAAGCTTTTCCCATGACACGCTTGAACATCATACGGCCGGCGATCGCAACGTGGATCGGGCTCGCATCCATGATTTCTCTTCTTTCTTCATAGTCCTTCTTGAGGACTTCTCTTGCCTGTGCTTCATCAAGACCTTCTACATCCGGAGTCTTGCGGTCTTTTAAGATCTCTGCCTCATGTGCTTCATAGAGATTCTTCACCTCAAGTGAATGATGTGTCTGGTCAAATTTTGTGATCTGAAACGGGTCTTTTCCATTTGCCTGCAGGTCTGCAAGCTTTTCACGACGAACCTTCAGCAGCTGGTTTGTATCCTGCTTCTTCTGCTCTGCCACTTCTTTGGCCTCCTTCTGTTCTTTTGATTATTTATACGTTTCTCTGGATTTCCAGAACTTTATATTTCATAATACCCATCGGCATCTCAACTTCTACAACATCACCTGTGTGTGCACCGATCAGTGCTTTACCTACAGGAGATTCGTTGGAAATCTTACCTTCCAGGCTGTTTGCCTCTGTAGAACCGACAAGTTTTAATTCCATCTCTTCTTCAAATTCGTAATCATATACTTTTACTTTGCAGCCAACGCTGATTCTGTCAAGGTCAACTTCATCCTCAACTACAACCTCTGCGTTCTTAAGGATCTTCTCGATTTCTTCGATTCTTGCTTCGATATCTCTCTGCTCATCCTTTGCAGCATCATACTCAGCATTCTCGGACAGGTCACCCTGCTCTCTTGCTTCTTTGATTTTTTCTGCAACTTCTTTTCTTTTTACTACTTTTAAATCATGCAGTTCATCTTCGAGTTTTTTGAGACCTGCATATGTCAATAAATTCTTCTTTTCTTCCATAATCCTTACACCCTTTCAAAATAGCCGGATATTCATTGGATATACTCTCCCAGAATTATCATACCGCAAAAAGGGCAGACTTATTCTAGGATATTCACAATTCCTGTATTATACCGAAATCTATATGCCTTGTCAAGGACAAAAAAGGCTGGAAATCCGCGATTAACCGCGAAAATCCAGCAATTTTTCAAGTTCTTCATAACTGCTTACGAGATTGGAGTCCCGGCGCAATCCTGCACTGTGTTTCATACCGGCTGTATACCATGCAATGTGCTTACGCATCTCACGAATTCCGGTAAATTCTCCCTTCAGTTCAATCTGCATTCTCGTATGACGAAGAATCATCTCTTTGATTTCTTCCCATGACGGCCTCGAAAGTAATTCCCCGGTTGTAAAATAATGGTTCATTTCCCGGAAAATCCATGGATTTCCTCTTACCGCACGTCCGATCATCACGCCGTCACAACCCGTTTCTCTGACAAGTTTTTCTGCTTTTTTCGGCGAATCCACATCACCATTTCCAATAACCGGAATCGAAACCGCCTCTTTGATCCTGCGGATTGTATCCCAGTCTGCTTCCCCTGCATAGTACTGCTGCCTTGTCCTTCCATGGACTGCTACAGCTGCTGCGCCGGAATCCTCGATGATCTTCGCAATTTCTACCGGATCCACCGGATATCCCTCAAAACCAATACGGATTTTGGCTGTTACAGGCTTTTTTACCGCATGAGAAACCTGCGTCACAATCTCACGAATCAGCTCCGGATTCTTGAGAAGCGCAGAGCCCTCACCATTGTTGACTACTTTCGGCACCGGGCAGCCCATGTTGATATCCAGTATGTCAAAAGGCTGTTCTTCAATACTCTTTGCCACCTCTGCCATCAGATCCGGTTCGCTTCCAAAAATCTGCATGGACACCGGATGCTCCGAAGGATTGATCTGCATCAGCGAAATCGTATTTTTATTATGGAAAGAAATTGCCTTCGCACTGACCATCTCCGTACAGAGAAGTCCTGCTCCCTGCTCTTTGCAAAGCATACGAAACGGAAGATCCGTCACACCGGCCATCGGCGCAAGGATAAACGGATTTTCCATCTCAACTGAACCGATTTTCCACTTCATCTCCATAAATCAGTTTCCTTTATCCACATTTTCCCCATCGTCTTCAATTGTTTCGCCGAGGAAAAATACCCGATAATACATTTCCAGAGATTCCAGAAGTTCTCTCTTCTCAGTCTGCAGTTTTTTGATTCGGAGAACACTGCCGATTTCATCATACATTGCATCAGCATCGAGAGCTTCTGTCTTGAACTGAAGGCTTCCGTTATCATCAAACTCCAACGTCAGGATACCTCCAATCTCTTCTGTATAAAGCACGCACATAATGTGCAGTTCCTGCTTTACAGATTCCGGCAGAGAATCAAAATCCTGATTAAAATAATATTTCTGCTCATAGGCGCTTGCACCGCAGAGCACAACATTTTCCTGATACATAAAAATAACTCCTTGTATTATAATTGCTCACACATAACTGTACAGTCCACGCACAGACACCTCACCGGAACACACCTTGCGGATTCTGCCATCTGCTACCCGCACCAGAAGTTCTCCCTCGCGGTCAATACCAAGCGCCACGCCCTCGTACGGATCCAGTTTATCCAATATTCTAACCGGCTGACATTTATTTGCAAGCATCATATTGTAATCATCGATCATCAGTGAAAGATCACAGGTCTGTACAAATTTCCCGTAGTTCTTTTCAAATTTGCCCATAACAAGGCCGATCAGAAGATTTCTGTCGTAAGTCTTCCCTGTTTCCAGATAAAGAGAAGTTGCTTTATCTTTGAGTTCTTCCTGAATTTCTGCCAGATTGACATTGATTCCGACCCCGATCACAACTTCGCGGATCTTACCATCTTCAAGGCCCATCTCTGTCAGAATTCCACAGATTTTCTTCCGTGAAACTACAACATCATTCGGCCATTTAATAGAAACGTCCACCCCCAGTTCTTTGACCGCCTGCGCCACACTCAATCCCATGACAAGTGTCAGCATGGATGCAAAACGCGGCTCAAAGTCCGGTCTCAGAAGGATCGACATCATAATCGAATTCCCCTCCGGCACAACCCATCTGCGTCCGAGTCTTCCCTTACCGGCAGACTGGAATTCTGCAACCGCCAGTGTCCCATGTACGGCATCTTCTTTCGAGAGGCGCTTGCACCATTCATTCGTAGAATCGATTTCTTTTGCAAAATGGACGGTTTTGCCCGCCCATTCTGTGTGTATTTCATTTGAAATTGTATCTGTATTATAAGGTATTACACTCATTTTGTCTCCGGCTCTCCAAGAGTAGCTACCATCACTGCTTTGATCGTGTGCATACGGTTTTCTGCCTCATCAAATACATGTGACTGTGCAGATTCGAATACTTCATCAGTAACTTCCATATCAGTCAGGTTGAAACGTTCTCCCATTTCTTTGCCGATCTTTGTCTTGAGATCATGGAATGCCGGCAGACAGTGAAGGAAGATTGCCTTTTCTCCTGCATTTTTCATAACTGCAGATGTTACTTTGTATGGTGTCAGGTCTTTGATACGTTCTTCCCATACTTCATCCGGCTCGCCCATAGATACCCATACATCTGTATAAATAACGTCAGCATTCTTTGTTCCGGATTCTACGTCTTCTGTCAGAGTTACGCTTCCGCCGGAAGCCTCTGCATAGGTCTTGCACAGGTCAACCAGTTCCTGATTCGGGAAGTATTTCTTTGTTGTGCAGGCTACAAAATGCATACCAAGTTTGGAGCATGCGATCATCAGGGAGTTACCCATGTTGTAACGGGCATCACCCATGTAAACCAGCCGACGGCCTTTCAGGTCACCGAAATGCTCACGGATCGTCAGCATATCTGCCAGCATCTGTGTCGGATGATATTCATTTGTCAGACCGTTCCATACTGGAACTCCTGCGTATTTTGCAAGCTCTTCTACGATATCCTGGCCAAAACCTCTGTACTCGATTCCCTCGTACATTCTTCCGAGAACTCTTGCTGTATCAGCGATGCTCTCTTTCTTTCCGATCTGGGAACCTGTCGGATCCAGATATGTACTGCCCATTCCAAGGTCATGAGCAGCTACTTCAAATGCACAACGTGTTCTGGTACTTGTTTTTTCAAAAATCAGGGCAATGTTTTTGCCTTTGTAATATTCATGAAGTTCTCCGGCTTTTTTCTTTGCTTTTAATTCTGCTGCCAGATCGATCATGTATGTGATTTCTTCCGGTGTAAAGTCTTTCAGTGTAAGAAAATTCCGTCCCTTTAAGTTCATAATAAATCTCCTCTTTTTAACTTATCTCAGTACATACGGATTGTTGCGTGCTCTGCACTCTCACAGTTACGAGCCAAAATGCCTCGCGGAATGCTGCCTGCTAAATAGTTACTCCCTGGTATCTGTGTTGTCCTCTGTAACGATTTCTTTCAGAGAGGAAGCCAGACCTGCAAGTCCCTGAATCTCAGATGGGATAATGATCTTTGTAGCTTTGCCGTCTGCGGCCTTGCCAAATGCTTCCAGACTCTTCAGCGTCAGAACAGCCTGATCTGCACCTGCTTCACGGATCATACGGATACCTTCTGCATTAGCATGCTGTACTTTCAGTACAGCCTCTGCCTGACCTTCGGCCTCTTTGATCATACGCTCTTTCTGTGCCTCTGCTTTGAGGATTGCAGCCTGTTTCTCAGCTTCTGCATCCAGAATTGCAGATTCTTTTTTACCTTCTGCAACAAGGATCGTAGATTTCTTCTCACCTTCTGCACGAAGGATAGCTTCTCGTCTTTCACGCTCTGCTTTCATCTGTTTTTCCATGGCTTCCTGAATAGCAGCCGGAGGAATGATGTTTTTGAGCTCTACCCGGTTGACTTTGATTCCCCATGGATCTGTGGCAACATCCAGAGATGCACGCATTTTTGTGTTGATTACTTCACGGGAAGTCAGTGTTTCATCGAGTTCCATATCACCAATGATATTTCTCAGTGTTGTCGCAGACAGATTTTCGATTGCCATGATCGGGTTCTCAACTCCGTATGCAAAAAGCTTCGGATCTGTGATCTGGAAAAATACAACCGTATCGATCTGCATGGTTACGTTATCTTTTGTGATAACCGGCTGTGGCGGGAAGTCCACTACCTGCTCTTTCAGATTTACTCTTCTCGCTACACGGTCAATAAATGGTGTCTTAAAGTGAATACCTGTGTTCCATGTTTCTTTGTAAGCACCAAGACGTTCTACAACGATTGCATATGCCTGCGGCACAATGCGGATACAGGATGCCAGTATCCAGAGTGCGAGAACTACCAGCACGATAAAAATAATAATTCCTGCCATTTTACTTACCCTCCGTTTCTTCTTTTACAATCAGTTTTACTCCCTGAACATCTTCAATTGTAACAATTGCATGTTCCGGTATTGTTACTTCATCGGAAGATGTCCTTGCCATCCACTCGATGTCATTGATCCGAACCTGTCCGGACTGTTCCAGATTGTTAATTTTCTGAATCACTACTGCTCTTTCGCCGATCAGACTGTTAACGTTCGTCTTTGGTACGCCTTTGTTCATGTAACGCACGGCAAGCGGACGTGTAAAGATCAGAAGTACCAGTGAAATGACCAGAAACAGAACCCACTGGATCAGGATTCCCGCTCCCAGACCGGAAGCGATTGCCGCAACAAGTGCGCCTCCCGCAAACCAGATCGTAGTCAATCCTACTGTGATTGCCTCAACTACCAGAAAACAGGCCAAAAGTATAAGCCACATTATCGGTTCCATCTTATTCCTCCTTCCGGATCACGGCATCAATTCCGTCTCTGCCTCGCAGCCTCATACATCAGTATGCCACCTGCCATTGCTGCATTCAGGGATTCTACATGACCGCACATCGGGATACGGATCAGACAGTCCGCAGCATCTGCTGCCTGGTCAGTCAGTCCTTTGCCTTCGTTTCCGATAAGGAAAGCGGTTCCACCCTGATAGGATTCCCTGTCGTATGCATTTTTACCCTGCAAGTGTGCTGCAAAAAAACGGATTCCGCAATTTTGAAGTTTCTGCTTTAATGATACCACATCTTCTACGTAGAAAAAAGGAATTCTGTAAATAGATCCCATTGTTGCACGAATAACTTTCGGATTAGTGATATCCACACAGGTTTTTGTAAGAAAAACACCTCCGATGCCGGCACCTTCCCCTGTACGGATGATCGTTCCGGCATTTCCCGGATCCTGCAGGTCCTCAAGCACCATAAGAAGAGGTGATTCCTGCTTCAGAAGATCCTCTATCTGATAGGACGGCTGTCTGAGAACAGTCAGAACTCCCTGCGGGGTCTGTGTGTCACTCATCTGGCGAAAAACACTGTTTTCAACTGCATCCCAGGAAAAACGCTTTGCTTTCTGCATGATTTCCTCATCGTCAAGCAGAGATTCAGCCACATAGACCTTCTCGATCCAGTCATCTGGCGCTTCCAGAAACATCTTTCTTCCTTCTGCGATAAAAAGCCCCTGCTCTCTGCGGGCTTTTGCCTTCTGATTGAGTTTGATCACATTTTTCACCTGTGTATTCTGTGCACTGGTAATCATATAATTGCTCCTTTAATCCAGAACGGAGGCCACCTGATGGTTGCCTCCGATGTAAATATTATGCTGGTTTTTTGATACCTGCGAATTGTTTCGTGCTATGCACTCTCACAATTCTACCTGATATCATTTAGAATAATTATGAGAAAGAGAATTGCAAACTTCCCACATGTATGGGGAAACATCTTTCTGCATTGCAAGCGCTTCGTTGATATCGAAGTCCATGAACTCGCCATGACGATATCCAACAACTCTGCAGGATTTACCCTGTACAAGAAGATCTACTGCAAGTGCCCCCATCATAGATGCATATACACGGTCTTTACATGTCGGATTACCACCACGCTGCATGTGGCCAAGAATGGTCGCACGTGTCTCAATACCGGTTGCAGCTTCGATACGTCTTGCCATTGCCTCTGAATGGCCGATACCCTCTGCATTTACGATAATGTGGTGTTTCTTTCCTGCCTTACGGCTTGCGATGATATTGTTGATCAGCTTCTGCTCATCGTAATCATATTTCTCAGGAATCAGGACATCCTCTGCACCATTGGCAATACCGCACCACATAGCAAGGTATCCTGCGTTACGTCCCATAACTTCAATAATACTGCATCTTTCATGAGATGTGGAAGTATCACGAACCTTATCAATGGCCTCCATTGCTGTGTTTACAGCTGTATCAAATCCGATCGTATACTCGGTACATGCAATATCCAGGTCGATTGTTCCCGGAACACCAATCGTATTGATTCCAAGGTTAGCAAGCTTCTGTGCACCTGCAAAAGAACCGTCACCACCAATAACTACCAGTCCGTCGATTCCATGTTTTTTGCAGATTTCAGCACCTCTCCGCTGACCTTCCGGTGTACGGAATTCTGCACATCTTGCTGTATAAAGGATTGTTCCACCACGTTCGATTGTATCTGATACATCTCTGGCAGACATATCAACGATTTCTTCATTCAGAAGTCCGTTGTATCCCTTGTAAATACCCTTTACATTCAGTCCGCTGCTCAGTCCTCGTCTTACAACCGCACGGATCGCAGCATTCATTCCCGGAGCATCACCGCCACTTGTAAGTACACCGATGGTTTTTATCTGTTTCTCTGCCATGATTCATTCCTCCATCTCCAGATCTCGAATTATAATCTGTATTCGAAAAATTATATTATAATAGGAAATCTTAGTTATATCTTCTACACATATTCGTTGTATAGTGTAAAGCATTTTCAGAAGTTTTTCAATACTCTTTCCACAACTTTAACGTTGGATTCTCCATATTTTTTCCTGAGTTCACCTGTCAGGGAATCGCTGATCCGTGCGTGATATCCTGCCGGAAGGCGCTTCATCGCATTTACATCTTTCAGATAGATCACAACTGCCGAAACACCGGCATATCCTTTCAGCGTCTCAAGAAGTTCCTGCTCTTTTTCGGCATACTCGGCTTTGTCTTTAAACTGGATCCAAAGCTCCTGCGGCATATCCTCAAAAGCTCTGACTTTTTCAAGGATCAACTTACTCGGCTTGTCGTCTTCTGCATTGACACGTCCCTGCACAAATACACGCGCGTCCTCATTAAGCATTGACTGCCATTTCTCGTAATCACGCGGAAATACCACGATCTCGACAGTGCCAAGCAGATCCTCCACAGTAAGAAATGCCATTACCTTATTGTTCCTGGTGTATTTGATCGTCTTCTCCGTGATCATTCCACCAATAATCACCTTCTGTCCATCATACACTTTCGGTATACCGGATTCTTCATCCGGCTGGAAATCCGTAGTTTTTGCAGATATCATTTTTTCCATGATGTTACGGTATCTTTCAAGCGGATGACCGCTCAGATAAATTCCGAGTACATCTTTCTCGAAAGCAAGGATCATTTCTTTGTCGTATTCTTCCACATCCGGCATCCGGATCTCATATTCTTTCTTTTCTTCATCACTTACCAGGTCAAACAGACTCATCTGACCGACAAAAGAATTTTTCTTTTCCTGTGCAATACTGTCCACGATCTGACTGTAAACAAGCATTTTCTGACGGCGGTTGCCTTCCAGACAGTCCAGTGCACCGGCTTTGATGAAGTTTTCGATTGCACGCTTGTTGACCGTTCCTGTCAGTCTCTCGATAAAATCCTTCAGAGAACGATACTCGCCCTTTACTTCTCTTTCTTCTACCAGCGCATTGATGACCGGGCGGCCCACACTCTTGATCGCAGAAAGCCCATAACGAATCGCGCCATTATCCACAGAAAATCCATATGCACCTCTGTTGACATCCGGCGGAAGTATCTTAATATTCATCTGCCGACATACCTGAATATATTCTGCCACTTTTGTCGGCATTTCAATCACCGATGTCATAAGCGCAGCCATAAATTCCACCGGATAGTAATATTTCAAAAACGCCGTCTGATAAGAAACGACTGCATAAGCTGCTGCATGAGATTTATTGAACGCGTATTTTGCAAAATCGATCATATCATCATAGATTTTATTTGCAGTCTGCTCGGAAATCCCGTTTGCAATACATCCCGGAACTCCCTCGGCCTCATTTCCGTAAACAAAGTTCTGGCGCTCTTTCTCCATGACTGCGGCTTTTTTCTTTGACATGGCACGGCGCACAAGATCGCTTCTTCCAAGCGTATAGCCGGCCAGGTTACGTACGATCTGCATAACCTGCTCCTGATATACGATACAGCCATAAGTCGGTTTCAGAATCGGCTCCAGCTGTGGACAGTCATATTTGATCGTATCCGGGCGGTTTTTGCCACGAATGTACTGTGGAATAAAGTCCATCGGACCTGGACGGTACAGAGAAATTCCCGCAATAACGTCCTCAAGGCTCTGCGGCTTCAACTCCTTCATGAAGTTCTTCATTCCCGCACTTTCCAGCTGGAATACACCGTCAGAACGGCCGGTTCCGAGAGAATCCAGGACTTTTTTATCGTTATAATCAATATGCTGCATATCCAGCTTCACACCGGCATCCTGTTCGATCAGATGCACGGCATTTTGAATAACTGTCAGCGTACGAAGACCCAGAAAGTCCATTTTCAGAAGTCCGAGTTCTTCAAGTGTCGTCATCGTAAACTGTGTAACGATCGAACCGTCGGATGCCCGAGAAAGCGGCACATACTCTGAAACATCCTTCTGGCTGATCACAACACCAGCCGCATGCATGGATGTATGTCTGGGAAGTCCTTCAAGACGCTTCGCCGTATCAATCAGATCATGAATCTCTTTCTGATCCTCATAGACTTTTTTGAGTTCAGGGTTCATCTGCAGCGCTTTGTCGATCGTGATATTCAGCTCCTGCGGAATCATTTTTGCAATAGTATCCACCTGTGCATATGGAAGATCCATAACACGACCGACATCACGGATAACACCACGGGCCGCCAGTGTACCAAATGTAACGATCTGTACGACACAGTCATCCCCGTATTTACGTCTTACATAATCGATAACTTCCTGTCTTCGTTCAAAACAGAAGTCAACGTCGATATCCGGCATGGATACTCGTTCCGGATTCAGGAAACGCTCAAACAGCAGATCATACCGGATCGGATCCAGCTGTGTGATCCCCAAAGTATAGGCAACCAGACTTCCTGCAGCGGAACCTCGTCCCGGTCCTACCATAATGTCATGGTCGCGCGCATATTTAATAAAGTCCCACACAATCAGGAAGTAATCGACATAGCCCATATTCCTGATCGTGGACAATTCATAATTTAACCGCTCTTTCAGTTCTTCTGTGACTGGCTGGTAACGCTCCTCCAATCCTTTGAAACAAAGCTCATTCAGATATTCCCATGAAGTGTAACCTTCCGGAACATCGAATTTCGGAAGCTTTGTCACACCGAATTCAATTTCCACATGACATCTCTGTGCGATCTTGTGTGTATTCTCAAGCGCCTCCGGCGCATATGGAAAAAGACGTTCCATTTCTTCGGGAGATTTCACATAATACTGACCGCCCTCATAACGCATACGGTCTTCATCTGTCAGTTTCTTACCTGTCTGAAGACAGAGCAGTACATCATGCGGCTGTGCATCCTCTGCAAGCGTATAATGCACATCATTGGTCGCAACAAGTTCTATTCCTGTCTCACGATGCATTTTCAGAAGCTGCTGATTGACATTCTGCTGTTCCGGAATGCCGTGATCCTGCAGTTCCAGAAAGAAATTCCCTTTGCCAAAAATATCCTGATAACGAAGAGCAGCCTTTTTTGCATCTTCATACATCCCTCTTGTGAGAAATCTCGCCACTTCGCCGGCAAGGCACGCACTTAATGCAATGATTCCTTCATGATATTTCTCAAGAAGCGAAAGATCCACTCGTGGTTTATAATAAAATCCTTCAACAAATCCCTTTGATACGATTTTCATCAGGTTACTGTAACCCTGATTGTTTTCTGCCAGAAGCACCAGATGATAATAACGGTCATCGCCGCTTCCCGCTTCACGGTCAAACCGGGAACCCGGTGCCACATAAACCTCACAGCCGAGGATTGGATTGATTCCTGCTGCCCGTGCTGCGCGGTAAAAATCTATCACGCCATACATGACACCATGATCTGTAATGGCCGCACTGTCCATGCCAAGCGCCTTGACACGGTCTACATATTCTTTTATTTTGTTGGAACCATCCAGAAGACTGTATTCTGTATGAACATGAAGATGTGTAAAATTCATAATCTCGTCCTTTGCTCTATATGTCCAATTTAATGTACAGTTATTTCACCAGATAGATCCTGCGATCTTTAATCTGAATTTTTCCTTCTTTCAGAAGGTGTCCTACGGCACGCTTGAATGCATTTTTACTCAAACCGAATTCCCGGCGGATAACTTCCGGAGATGCCTTATCATCAAACGGAAGTACTCCTGCAAATTCCTCAATGATTCCAAGTACACTCTCTGCATCCTCGCTGATCTGCAGATATGCCTCCTGACGGTCACTGACATCCATTTTGCCGTCTTCTTTGACTCTTGTGACACGGAGATCCAGCACAGTACCCGGACGGTATTTGCCCTTTGCCTCTCTTGCCGGGATCAGTGCTGTATATTTATTATCTACCGCAACAAAAACGCCGAAGTTTTCGCTGATCTGGTATACACGGCCTTTTACCTGATCACCTTCCTTGTACGGTGTCTCCTTAGAAAGATAAGGATAAACTTTCATGGTTGCACAGAGACGACTGCTCTTGTCCACATAAACAGCAACAAGACATTCCTGTCCTTCAAAAATCCTTGTTGTCTGCTCATGATACGGAAGAAGAAGGTCTTTTTCCAGTCCCCAGTCAAGGAATGCTCCGATCTTTGTCACCTGTTTTACTTTAAGAAGACCCACCTCGCCTACTGTGAGTCTCGGCTCATTCGTTGTGGCGATCAGACGATCCTGTGAATCTTTGTAAATAAATACTTCGATCTTATCTCCATCCTTTTTGCCTGCCGGAACCTGCTTTGCCGGCAAAAGCACCTGATGCTTCGTATCTGCATGCATATCTTCTGCCAGATATACTCCAAATTCTACAGATTTTACGATAAATAAAGTCTGTTTCTTTCCTAATTCAATCATATTTTCCTCCGATACTGATTTTCTGTGATTTATTATGCTGCTTATCTCTCAAATTCAACGACCGCATATGGTTCATTCTTCTGATCATTCAGAAGGATCGTTGTTTTATTATCCTCGATTGCTCTTGCCGGACAGATGACATCATTTAATCTTGCCTGCTGCTTATATTCTGCTCTCATCTGATGAATGCAGAAATCTTCCGGCAGATAATCCATTGCCATCTGCACGTACTGACAGTTATTTACATGATGATTGGTGTCCAGATGATGTTTCTGTACAGTAAAACTTTCCTGTGGCTGCGTCTCCTCCGGTAAAAGGATCTTTCGCGGTGCATAATCCATATCAAGTTTTTCTTCTATTCCATATGCAGTTGTATCCCGCTCTGTCAGTTTTACCGGAAAACCATTCTCTGCATGGATATACGTCCAGAAAGTATTTGCATAGGCCAGCCGTTCGCCATCTGCCGTATCCATCGTGAAGTTACGAAAGCCCATAAATCCACGGAATCCATACGCCCAGGTAGATGTCCTGATTTCCTCGCCCATTGCCGGATAGCGTTCAACAATCACCTGCCATGCAGACAATACCCATAAGCGCTTCCAGTCTTTCAGTACACTGATCCCAAGTCCGACTTCCTCAGACTGGAAAGTACTACAGTCCTGAAAATAATTTAAAACTCCGGGAAGCGTCAGCAAACCGTTTTCCCCGATTTCACTGTAGCGGACACGACCGCCGAAACTATATTTCATACTTTCACTCTCTTTCAGAATTCTACAATGTTACTGTTCACATCAATTCTACAATCATTTTGCTCTGTTTTCCATTTTACCATGTCTTTTATCTTAAGGTCAATTGTGGTATGCTGAATGCAGAAAATATTCTGGATTAAAATGTTACCGTCCACAGTAACATCAAAATTCATCCAATTCAACGGAGGTATTATCATGTCATCAGCCGCTTCCAACATTCACATTCGTACCGCCTCCCCCAACGATGCAGCCGCACTCCTTGCAATCTATGCACCTTATGTGCGTGAAACCGCCATCACCTTTGAATATGAGGTTCCATCCACAGAGGAATTTGCCCGGCAGATCACACACACACTGAAAAAATACCCGTACCTTGTTGCAGAAAAGGATCACACAATTCTGGGATATGCCTATGCAGGACCGTTTCACGAGCGTGCTGCATATGACTGGGCTGTTGAAACTTCCATCTATGTAGATCAGAATCTAAAGCACTCCGGTATCGGCGGGCTTCTCCATGATGCGCTGGAAAATGCATTAAAAAAACAGGGCATTCTCAATATGAATGCATGTATTGCCTGCACACCAACAGAAGACCCTCACCTCAATAACAACAGCGTCGAGTTCCATACACACATGGACTATCGTCTCGTTGGTGAATTTTATCAGTGCGGATACAAATTCCGCACGTGGTACAACATGGTCTGGATGGAAAAACAGATTGGAGAGCATCTGACAGATCAGCCTGAGATCCGAAAATTCAGGGATATAGAATCCGACATCTGTTACAGGAAATTTATGAAGTAATTTCCTGTAACAAATACGAAAAAAGCACCTCTTCCGAGGTGCTCCACTTAGCAGGGCTACAAGGATTCGAACCTTGAACTGACGGAGTCAGAGTCCGTTGCCTTACCGTTTGGCGATAGCCCTTTATTGTTTTTCGCTTGCTCATCGCTCGCGACGAATGTTATTATATTACAGCCTTCCGAAAAAATCAACCCCTTTTTTTAATTTTTTTCAAAAAAATATTTCGTGCCGTTCTACGGGAATAATGGTATAATAGATTAACCTTAAAGAAAAGGAGATAACAGATGAGAGCAATGAATCTGACCCTGCTCACCGATTTATATGAATTAACCATGATGCAGGGCTATTTTAAGAACCCGACCAATCAGACTGTAATTTTCGATATGTTCTATCGTGTGAATCCTTGTGGCGGCAGTTTTGCTATTACAGCAGGTCTGGAGCAGATGATTGAATATATTGAGAACCTTCATTTCAGTGATGAAGATATTGAATATCTCCGCAGCCTTCATATTTTTGAAGATGACTTTCTGGAATATCTGAGATCATTCCATTTCACCGGTGATATTTATGCAATCCCGGAAGGAACAGTTGTCTTCCCACGCGAACCTCTCGTTAAAGTAATCGCGCCGATCATGGAAGCTCAGCTTGTTGAGACTGCGATCCTGAATATCATTAACCATCAGAGTCTGATTGCCACAAAAGCAGCCAGAGTATGCTATGCAGCCCGTGGTGACGGAATCATGGAATTCGGTCTTCGCCGTGCTCAGGGACCGGATGCCGGCATCTACGGTGCACGTGCTGCAGTGATCGGCGGATGCGCCGGAACATCCAATGTCCTCACCGGTCAGATGTTCAATGTGCCTGTTCTCGGAACGCATGCCCACAGCTGGATCATGAGTTTCCCGGATGAATATACCGCATTCAAAACCTATGCAAAAATGTACCCGAATTCCTGTACCTTGCTCGTAGATACCTACGATGTCCTGAAATCCGGTGTACCAAACGCGATCCGTGTATTCGAAGAAATGCGTGAGGAGGGCATCCAGCTCACTCACTACGGTATCCGTATTGACAGTGGTGATCTTGCCTACCTTTCCAAAGAAGCTTACAAAATGCTGGCTGCTGCCGGTTTTGACGATGCAACGATTTCTGCATCAAGTGACCTCGACGAATACCTGATTGACAGCCTGAAGACTCAGGATGCAAAAATCAATTCCTGGGGTGTCGGCACCAACCTGATCACCAGCAAAGATAACCCGGCTTTCGGTGGTGTATATAAGCTCGCCGCAGTCAAAGATGACGGAAGCAGTTCCTTCACTCCAAAGATCAAACTTTCCGAAAACACTGAGAAAGTCACCAATCCTGGTAACAAGACCGTTTATCGTATTTACAGCAAATCCACCGGCAAGATCAAAGCTGATCTTATCTGTCTCGCAGACGAAGTCTTTGATCCGGAGGAAACTATGATCATTTTTGATCCGACTGATACATGGAAAAAGACCAAAGTCCTCAGCGGCACCTATGAACTCCGTGAGCTTCTGGTTCCAGTCATCCGTGAGGGCAAACGTGTCTATACTTCTCCTGAAGTCATGGATCTGCGTGCATACTGCCAGAAAGAACAGAATACTCTGTGGGATGAATCCCGCCGTCTCGTAAATCCGCAGAAAGTTTACGTAGACCTTTCTCAGAAGCTGTTTGATCTTAAGAAAAACCTTCTTGAAGAAATGAGCGAAAAAGCTCTCGATTAAAAAGGCTTCATACTCCCCTCTCAACTTTCATATACTGGAAAATGAGGGGGGATTTTTATGATTACTGATTACACACGTCTTATCAATAAAGAGTATCCACTTCCACCGGACTATGTGCCACCGGATCTGATCGACATCGGACTTCCATTTGACTGTGCTCCCGGCAATCCCAAAAGACTTCTCGAAAAAAGGACTGCATATGCTGCCAGAGAACTGATCTGTCGCAGTCAGCACGAAGGAATCAGTCTGTGCTGTATCTCCGGTTACCGCTCCTATGACCGCCAAAAAGAACTTTTCCATGGCAGTTCCTACGTCGCAGCTCCCGGTACCAGCGAACATCAGAGCGGGCTTGCCCTTGATCTTTCCAGTCCATCCGTACAGATGGAGCTTACAGAAAAATTCGGAGATACTTCGGAGGGACGCTGGCTTGCCTCCCACGCACCTTTTTATGGTTTTATCCTTCGCTATCCTCTCGGAAAAGAAGATATTACCAGGTATCCTTATGAACCCTGGCATATCCGTTTTGTCACCCGAACCCTGGCCATCTACCTTACAAAAACAGGCATGACGCTGGATGAATACTATACTATTCAAAAAAAGAACTGCACTATGACAGTTTAACGCGTTAATTTACTTTATTTTTTTAAAATAACGTGTTATACTACTGTTCAAAGCTGATAAAAACACAGTATATGTGTGAAAATATCCATGGAGGAAACAATTATGTCTATGAAAACCAATCACCAGCTTCCGCTTCCGGAAGTGTTGAAGCAAGAATATCCACTCAGCAAAGAGCTGCAGAAAGCCAAGCTGCTTCGCGATCAGGAGATCCGTCGTATTTTTACCGGCGAATCAGATAAATTTGTCGTTCTGGTCGGCCCTTGTTCCGCAGACAACGAAGACACGGTTTGCGAATATGTCAATCGTCTCAAAAAAGTCGCTGACAAAGTATCTGACAAGTTAATGATCATTCCGAGAGTCTATACCAATAAACCACGTACTACAGGTGACGGCTACAAGGGCATGCTTCATCAGCCGGATCCGGATAAAGCCCCGGATCTTCTTGCCGGCATCATCGCAATCCGCAAGATGCACATCCGTGTGCTTGAAGAAGCCGGTCTTTCCTCAGCAGATGAAATGCTTTACCCGGAAAACCGAAGCTATCTGGATGATGTGCTTTCCTATGAAGCAATCGGTGCACGTTCCGTCGAGAACCAGCAGCACCGTCTGACTGCAAGCGGCATGGACATCCCGGTCGGCATGAAGAATCCGACAAGTGGTGACCTGTCCGTTATGCTTAATTCTGTAATTGCCGCACAGCACCCACATCACTTCATCTACCGTGGCTGTGATGTAGAAACCAGCGGAAACGAACTTGCACATACGATTCTCCGTGGTGGTGTCAACAAATACGGTCAGACCATCCCTAACTATCATTATGAAGATCTGATGCGTCTTTATGACCTGTATGGCAAAAAAAATCTCAAAAATCCAGCTGCCATCGTAGATGTAAACCATTCCAACTCCGGCAAGCAGTTCAAAGAACAGATTCGTATCGTAAGCGAAGTACTTCACAGCCGCAACTACAATCCGGATCTCCGCAAACTGATCAAAGGTGTTATGATCGAAAGCTATCTGCTTGAGGGCAGACAGGACATCAGTGACCACATGACTCCGGGCTGCTCTATCACTGATCCGTGCCTCGGATGGGAAGATACGGAACGTCTCATTTACGAAATTGCTGAGAAATGTTAACTTATTTTCAATAAACTCTCTGTTAATAAAAATGGAAGACTTTCGGCTCTCCGAAAATCTTCCATTTTTATTATTATTATTTTATGATTCCATCTGTCGTCCAAGAAACCCTGCAGCCGTCTGTACGAGCATCTTTTCCGGGGTTCCGAACTTTTCTCCATTGCCTTTTCCGATCAGTGATACTGAACCAATCGCATCTCCGGCGCAGATGATTGGCTGTACGATCACTGCTCCCGCATTTTCTTTCTGGTTCTCGACCAGAGAGATTTTTCCGCGTTCCCCGGAATGAAAACAACGCATTTCTCTGTCTGAGATTACTCTGTCCAGTTCCCTGCTGATCTCCTTACCGGCAAATTCCCTGCTCCTCTGCCCTGCTGCCGCCACCACCTGATCGTGGTCTGTGATACATGCGACCATTCCTGTCGCCTGAGCCAGTGCCTCGGCATATTCTTTGGCAAAAAGATTCAATTCTCCGATAGGCGAATACTTTTTCAGGATGATTTCGCCTTCTTTATCCGTAAAAATCTCAAGCGGCGTACCTTCCTTTATCCGCAATGTGCGACGAATTTCTTTCGGAATCACAACTCTTCCGAGATCATCGATACGGCGGACGATTCCTGTTGCCTTCATATTTTTTATGTTCCTCCTATTGTTTTTCCATATTTATATCTTCACAAGTGTCGTTTGCTGTACCGTTATTATATGGAAAAACAGGAGAATTATGTGTAAAACTGTGAAATCGTTTTTAATGCAAGCGGATTGATGCCTGTCGGAATAGGATGCGGTTTTGCAATATAAAATCCCTGAAGCAGATCCACACCAAGTTCCAGAACTTTGTTGATCTCTTCCGGTGTTTCCAGCCCTTCCGCAACAATCTTCATGTCACGCTTATGCGCATACGCAACAATATTTTCCACGATCTGCTGCTTGTCCGGATCCGTATCAATGTCGCGAATGATCGAAAGATCGACTTTAATATAACCCGGTGCCAGATCGAGAAGGCTTTTTTCATTACTGTAACCGCTTCCATAGTCATCCAGTGCAAAGACACCACTGAATGCCGACGCATTTTTCTTGTGCTGCAGTGCGTGATAATCCAGCGATTCTTCCTCTGTGATCTCGATGACAAGCTGCTTTGCCAGATCTTTAAAACGCCTTGCAAATTCTTCCTCGTCTTCTCTGTCCATATGCTGGCTCGCAATGGAATTTACAAAGAGGAGTGCATCTCCCTTAATCAGATTCTTTTCTTTCAGTTCTTTGAATTCCTGTGTCGCGTGGAATAATGTCATACGCTCAATTTCACGCAATGCACCTTCTTCACGTGCAATTTTCATAACTACATCCGGGCTCTTCAATATCGGAAGTTCTGATCGCATCAGAGCCTCATAAGCTTCAATCTCACCGGTTTTGGCTGAAACAATCGGCTGGAAGTAGTACGTAACCAGTTCTTCTTCCACAAAACGATGAAATTCACGCCGAATCTGACTGTCACGAAATTCTTCTTCGTAAATATCCTGATTAAACTCTGCAATTTTGCCTTTTTCTGTCTTTTTGACCTGATACATGGCAAAATCCGCATGTTTTCTCATAACTCCCAGACTGTTACTGTCCTCCGGATACCATGCCACACCACTGGAAATACTTAAATGCAGCTTCTGGCCATTCGGCAGGCGAATGACCTTTCTTTCGATTGCTTTTCTCAACTTATCGAGCTGGTAACGAATCTCATCCTGACTCTTATATCCATGGAATAAAAGATTAAACTCATCACCGGAAATATGCGCACTTAACGTTCCTTTCGGTGTGCCTTCTTCCAGGCAACATCCTGCCTGACGGATATATTCATCGCCCCAGTCATGACCAAATGTATCATTTGTATACTTGAGGTTATCCAGATCCATCATAACCAAAGCAGCATGGCCGATCTTGTCCGGATGACTGAATATCTTTTCACTTTCCCGTTTAAATGCACGACGGTTATGCAGACCGGTCAGTGCATCATAATCTCTTTCATGTTCGATTCGGAGACGTTCCATCATAGCAGTTGTCACGTCTTCCACCAGGCCAACCTGTACCCAGCCTTCCATTTTCACTTCCATTCGTACATAACGAAGACCTCTCTTCGGAAGCCGGACACAGTAAATATTTGTATCACCTGATTCTGATTTGAAGAAATAATTTTCTGTAAATTCTCTCAGTATCTTTCGAAACTCGTCGAGATTCAAAACAGCATCTGCACTAAAAGGCGCTCCTATCACGGCAAAGAAATTTTCTGTAAAAAATACACTTCCTGTATCAAACCGAATCTCATATCCACCGATCTCCACACTCGCCATTTCCATAATACGCAGGAATTTCGTAGAAGTGTTCAGGACATCCTGACTGAGCTGTGTAATCGCATCAGAAAACTGATCCAGTTCACGGATTCCTGTGCTGGAAAGTTTCGGAATCGTATTTCTGCTTCCCTGTGCTTCTGCCACTTCCTCTGAAAGTTTTGCAATCGGACTTGCCAGACGCCGACTGATAATATAACTGCATACCACACCAACCAGCAGCGTAATCAAAATTGTCAGCTTCAGCATTGCAAAAACCTGATTTCCAAATGCATAGAGATTTTTTTGCTCTACTGCACCGATCAGCATCCACTGTTCTTTTGAAAATGGCGCATTTTTGTTGTACAGTTCCAGCGGATATGCCGATACCATGTATTTCTTTTTGCCGGCATTCATTTCATAAATATTTCTGGAAAGCCGGTTCAACGTAATGTCTTCACCCACTGTACCTTTCAGTGTTCCTTCTTTTGACGATACATCTACAGATTTTACATTTACAGTATCTGAGTCCAGATCTTCTCCTGTCTCAGCCAGAATATACGTACCTGTATTATTATTCTGAAGTTCCGTATATGGAATCATCGTCTCCAGATAAGTCGTAAGCATTTCCACACCTATGACACCATATACTGTTCCATCGTCCAAAATCAGCGGAACAGAATATGCCACCACTGAACGGTCATCTCCCGGCAGAGTATACGGTGTACTTGTCCAGCGTCCGTAATCCACTGCATTTAGCTGTCCACCATCCTTATATGCTGCCTGAAAAACAGGATAAAGAATTCCCTCAGTTTTGTTATTTTTGAATTTTATTCCCGGTGTCCAGCCCTTGTCCGTAGAAATCCCAAGAGACTTAACAAGCTGCACCGGCGAACGCTCAAGCAGAAGATCATGATTTCTTTCGGAAGCCGCTGTCATCGGATCCAGATCTCTGATATAAATTCCCTGCAATACAGAATCTGTCTCACGTTCATCAAGATCATGTGTATTAAATATCACAAAAATACCATTGACCGACCTGTGGCGCAGCACATTGATAAGACTGTCACTGGTTTCTTCCATCAGAGATGCACAGGCTTTTTCATCAGAATCGAGTTTTTCAATATCCAGTCCTGATGCAATCCTGCTTTCTACAGCATTATTCAATATGCCGGATATAGACGACAGATTTTGATTTTCTACCATAGTGGTTTCCAGATAATTCTGTCTGTTTTCCACCTGTTTTTTCAGAATATCCACGGCATTCTTGTTAAGCTGTTTCCCTACGTTTCCAAAATACAGCGTAGCCACTAAAAGGAACAGTTCTATTATCAATACAATCAGCATTGCCTTAAATATTGACTGAAAAATCGATTTTTCTTTTTTCTTCTGTTGATGCATCCGGAAAAATCCTCCTTCTCCAGTTTCAGAATACACTAACCCTCATATGTCTGTAATTTTGTCAGCGTATCTTCATACCATCTGTCAAAATATTCTCCGGTCAGAAATTCTTCGGTTGCCGCTTCCATCGTCTGTCCGGCATCAATTCTTTCCTGAACAGCCTTTCTGTCCGCATCTGCAAGATCACTCATCGAATATTCCAGTACTGAACGGGCATCCTGCCCGCCTTCAAATGCCGGTGTTGTATATAATTCATTGTTATTTACTGTTTCAACAGCTTTTGTCAGAACCTTATCCATAGATTTTGGAAGATCTGTTCCACCCTTTCTGATCTCAACCATATCGTTTGCTTTTTGGGTTACCGGAAGATATCCCGACCCAATAGAAAAGCTGGTATTGTTCTCCGGTTCTGTAAGATATTTCAAAAATTCAACGCTCGCTTCGATTTCTTCATCAGAGCCTTTCGTCACAACCATTCCGGCTCCCTGCTGTACTGCAACCTTTTTTCCTCCCTCAAACTCAGGCGGTGTAAGTACTTCCAGTTCAATATCATGTGATTCTGTGTCACTGGTCATTACCTGTGTCGGGAAAAATGTGGCACTTGAAGTTGCACCCACATATGCCAGAATATTTCCTGTTTTAATATCATCACTGCGAAAACGACCGGATGCCGCAAAATATCCTTTTACATATGGAACATAATAATTGTCCCAAAGTTTACGGACAATCTCTTTGTCAAAATTCAACGTCATCTTACCGTCTTTCACTTCAAAAAGATTTCCTCCAAGCTGTCTCGCACCTACAAACATATAATTTGCCATTGCATCTCTTCCAAACAGTGCCTTACCGTCATCTGGTTCTTCTGTCTGT
Organism: Ruminococcus sp. AF17-22AC; assembly: GCF_003460065.1. Taxonomy (NCBI): domain Bacteria; kingdom Bacillati; phylum Bacillota; class Clostridia; order Eubacteriales; family Oscillospiraceae; genus Ruminococcus; species Ruminococcus sp. AF17-22AC. Next base: position 8,088 of record NZ_QRXT01000013.1, on the reverse strand, counting down.
TCATCTGTCCAGTTATAGTATTTCTCTGAAGTCTCTACCAGGTCTTCTACTGTCTCCAGATCTGACTCGTCTGCGCCGGTTGCTTCTGCAAATTTATCCCAGTCCGTTTTATTCAGAAAAAGAAGTTCTGTAGATTTTGCAACCGGGAATATCTTAATACTGCCGTCACCGGAGAAATCACCTTCTTTTAAATAAGCATCTATATATTCATTTTTTTCTTCATCAGTCAGATAATCACTGAGATCGACCACCTGACCTGCCTGATCTAATTTATACGCAGTATCTGCATATGCAGAAAAAATATTCGGCATATCGGCCGCACCGACTTTTTCTTCGGCAGCATCCATTACATTTGATTCCAGGTCATTAACACTTCCCTGACTGGAACTTTCTACAACAATATTCTTTTCTTTACCTACACTTTCATTAAAAGAATCTACCAGAGCATTAAATGCATCCAGCTGTTCTCCGTTATAATAAGTCCATACCGTCAGGTTTACCGGTTCTTCTGATTTTCCGATCCCGGACTCTGCCCTGCATCCTGTAAGCAGACCTGCAAGCAGTGCACTTCCTGCCAGTACAGTGATTATTCTCTTCTGGTTCATGTTGTCTCCTTCCCTGAGCCTTCTGTATATCTTTACAATTTTCAAGCATAACCTGGTACCATTGTACCATCTCAGGACTACGTCTTCAACAATAGCTACCTTGTATTTTCCGCATTTTCTGCACAGAAAAAGGAGCTGCCGCACTGATTCCTGCTCAGTACGGCAACCCCTATTAATCTTATTTCAGATATTTTTTATCTGTTCTTTCTTCTTTTTTCCTTAAGCAGAAGAATTACTGCTGCCAGGGAAAGTAATGCCAGATACAGATTTACTTCCGTCGGTGTGGAATCTCCAGTCTTTACAGAAAGAGGAATTCCTTTTGTCTTCTGATTCGGAATATCCTGGCCTGACTTCTTCTCCTCCTCTTTTTCGGAAGATGGTTTCTGTTGAGGTTTCCTGTCTGTTTCCTGTTCAGGCCGTTTTCCTGAATTCTGATCATCACCGTTGTTTTTATCAGGTTTCTTAGAAGGTTTCACCTTACGGTAACTGTTGACATAATGAACTTCGCCATATGCGGAACTGATATCTACGTTTCCGCTGACATGGATCAGAAGAGGATTATCTTCATAACCAGTATGTCCATTGGAACGGATCACAAGATTACTGGAATCTACATCTTTTCCAGATACATCACCTCTTGCGATAATGTCAATGTCCTCTGCTGTCATTCCTCTGATTTCCATTTTATCTGAAATATTATTCAGATAAATATCATCAGCTTTTGCTTTGATACTGTCCACATCTGTATTCATTCTGTTTTCCGGTGTACCCAGACTGCCATTGATCTCTGCTTCCAAATGTCCGCCGCTGATCATGGAATCTGCCGTTTTACCGGTCAGATCACCGTCAACTCTGATCTGTACAGTGCCATCTTCTCTCTTTCCGTGGATTTCATCCACGATAAGATCTCTGTCATTTTCGAGATAAACATTATCTGCGCTTGCTTTGACTTCTGAAACACTGACACTGAATGGATTATCCGTTGTTCCGATGTCGCCATCCGCCGCGGACAGATCTGCTCTTTTTGCTTTAACTGCCGGAGATTTTCCCGGAACATCTTTCAGATTTCCATCTACCCGGATCGTAACATCTCCGGTTCCGTTACTGCTGTTGATGTTGTCTACTGTAAGATCAGACGGTGATGTAAGAGAAACATAAAGTAATAATATCCCTCTTCACTCCGGTCCAGATTTATGAGTTCTGTACAGCCCTCCATAGCTTCATCAAATCTTCCTGCTGAAAAGCAGAGCGCCGTTCTGGTCATCTTCATCTGTATCTTTTCTTCTTCTGTAAGTTCCATTTCCTTCAGAAGATAATCAACCGGTTCTATAGCTTCTTCGTATTTTTCTTCTTTAATGAGTTTTTCGGCCTTATTACATGCATCAAGAAGTTTCTGTTGTTTATCCTGAAGTTGTCTCTTTGCATCCTTAAATGCTTCAAGCACTTTCATTGGATCTTTCAGTACTTCCTGTATCTGTGCGTCCAGAAGTGTTTCGGGTCCGAAATCTGTCTGTATTTCCTGCTGTGCTGTATAATGAATTACAAATTCCGATACAACAAGCACTGTCACAAGACAGACCGCCGTTACACGGAGCCACTTTTTGCGGTACCATTTCGTCTTTGTCCTTCCGGAATTCTCAGAAGGTCCTCTGATTTGTTGTTTCTTCTTTATCTTCATTATTTCTGTTCTCCACCGCCTTTTCTTAATTTTCAGAATTTTTCATTAAAGAATATCAATTCACAAAAATATAGTTATTTTTATAATACTTCTCTGAAATATTTTTTTTCAACATCTAAAGAATGAAACGTACAATAATGGAACGAAAAACAAAGTGAAATATAATACATGAAAACATCTTGATAATATGATAATTAATAATATTTCAGTGTGAAAAATCATGATATGGAAATAAAGAAACTCAGATAAAAATTGATAAAGAAATGTACGATTAAAGATGTGTATTAATAAATAAATATATATGGTCCTAAAATTGTTTTTCGGTATAATTCCATATTGAAATTATACCGAAAGAATCTGTCTGCGAATCTCATCATATTTTTTCCGTGGAACCGGGAGCTCTGTACCATCCCGCATAGTAATAGCATAACGTCTGATAGCCGTAATATACTGCGGATTGACCAGATAACTTCTGTGAGTCATAACAAAACAATCCTGCGTCTGCTGTGCAAGTTCTTTAATACTGTTTTTTGCAAAAATGCAGTCTGTAAGAGTCCTGACAACAGTTTCTTTACCCAGTGCAGAAATAAACATAACATCAGACAGCTGCAAAAACATCAGGGATCCGTTAACATCACAGACAGACAGTTTCCTGTCACTGGTCAGACGTAAAATTTCTTCTTTCATATAGTGACTTGCCATTTTTCCCATTGTATCAGGAAATGCTTCATCTTCAGCAATTTTCAGCTCACCTATTGGATTGGAAATATGGATATGACTGATCTGCAGTCCATTGCCGGTATTCTCCCACACAAACGTACAACGCTGCTGTGCAGACAAAAAGAACTTTTCTTCAGGATCTGTTGTTACAAGATATTTGCCCCGTATGTCTCGGGATTTTTCCATTACTCATGACAAAATGCCTCGCGGAATATTACCTGTGAACAGTAATTTAGATTCTTTTAATAAATTTTCTCTTCACAAATATGTATAAAAGTGTTATAGTTTTAGCATACTTCTTATGTAGTATTGATTACTACATGATATGTTTTTAATTATCTCATACCTATTTTACAGTTTAGGAGGCGTTTACTATGATGCATATAAACTCACTTGTCTCAAAATTAAATTTAAAGGATCCGTGGAGTGCCATCACACACGGAATTGCGATGCTTCTGGCAATTGCCGGTACCGCTCCTCTTTTGCTACGGGCTGCTTCCGGTGAGAATGCTCCGCTTCATATCGTGGCACTGGCAGTTTTTATCCTCACTATGATCCTTCTCTATACAGCAAGCACAGTTTATCATTCCGTTGATTCTACCGAAACTGTTAACCGACGCCTGCGTAAGATGGATCATATGATGATCTTTGTTATGATCGCAGGAAGCTATACACCGATCTGCCTGATTGCACTGCATAACCGTATCGGTTATATCCTCTGTGGACTTGTATGGGGCGTTGCGATCCTGGGCATTCTACTTAAGGGACTCTGGATCACCTGCCCGAAATGGCTCTCTTCTGTGCTTTATATCGGTATGGGATGGCTGTGCGTCCTTGCCTTTGTCCCGATTTTTCATTCTCTTCCGCGTGCCGGTTTCGGCTGGCTTCTCGCAGGAGGCATTATTTACACCGTCGGCGGCATCATCTATGGTTTGAAACTTCCTTTATTCAATGCCCGTCACAAAGACTTCGGTTCACATGAAATCTTCCATGTATTCATTATGCTTGGAAGTGCCTGCCACTTTATCCTCATGTATTGCTTCATCTCTACCCTGCCAATTTAACGGCAGGGTATTTTTCTTATGAAAGTTCTTTCTAGAATAATATTATTTCTCTTTCAAAAATCCATCAGGGCAAGTTTTTCTTTCCTTGTAAGCTGCTTAATCGCATACTCCCTGCTCATCGCTTCTTCTTTCGTTGCATATCCCTCATAGTAAACCAGTTCCACCGGGCGCTTTGCCCTCGTATACTTTGCGCCGGCCTTCCCCTCATTATGCGCTTTCAGACGTTTCTCCACCGAGGTTGTCCACCCCGTATAAAGTGTACCATCCGCACATTTCATCATGTATGTATAGTTCATCCTTTTCCTCTTTTACCGGTCATGCTGTATCTTATGTAACAACCTTTTTATTTGCTCTATGTAAAAGGATAACCGCCATTCTTTCCGGCAGTTACCCTCATTTCTATATAAAGCAGCCGGCTACGAATTTTTATTTCCTACCTGCTTTATTATACGTTGTACTTTCTTTTTTGTGAACCATTTACGGAAGATATGCAATCGGATCCACAGGTTCTCCGTTCTTTTTCATTGCAAAATAAAGATTGCTACCTTCTTTGCTGTAATACTTTGTCGGAGTCCCCACATACCCGATCACTGTACCTTTTGTTACTGTGTCACCCTCTTCAACAGTAAGATCCTTCAACTGCCCGTAAACTGCCTGATAGCCACTTCCGATTTCCATAGTTACGGTAGTTCCTGTCTGCGGATCTTCCTCAATTGAATAAACAGTTCCCGGAACAGATGCCAGAACAGGAGCTCCTTCCACTGCCTGAACAGAAATTGCCGGGCTTAATTTGTACTGATCCAGCGTCGGAAAATAAACCGTCTGATCCATGTTATAATCCAACAGGATCGATCCATCTACCGGCCATTCCATCAGCGTATCTTCCGAAAAACTCAGTTTTGGAGCTGCTTCGGCACTTGCAGAAGTGCTTACACTTTCTGTATTGACTGCACTCTGTGCTGCTCCGTTCCCATCTACGGTCTGTACGGATGTCTGATCTGCATCTTCGTTGTCTGCAAGTACTGTGTTTTCTACACCGCTCATCTCTTTTTCAGTGTCTGTTCCTTCGTCCTTCATCTCCGCTTCTACAAGACTGGTTCCCGCATCTACTGCCGAATCCTCATTCTCTTTGTTATCTGCCGTGTCATTCAGGTACGATGGTGCTTCTTCCTGAATTTCCACATCCGTTCCGGATGTTCCGAGCTGATAAACTCCAATTCCCGCCGCTGCAAGAACCGCCAGAAGCGCCGTATTTGTTACGTACCTTACAATTCTGTTATTTGCCATATTCTTTTCACCTCTGCTTATAATCATTTCTGTATTAACAGGGTGTCCAGTATATGCAAAAATATTCAATTTTACTAAATATAATCAAAATCTTCTGTTTCAATTTCCATCAATGGAAAATAAATATGTAAAATTTCCTGCCATGTTTTTCCCTCTTTTGCAAGCACATCCCCGCCATATTGAGAAAAACCAAGCCCATGCCCTTTTCCTTTGCTTAAAAAGCGTATTCTGCCATCCAGCTTCTGCATGGAAAATGCCGGCGATGCAATTCCCATCCCGGATGCAAACGCAGTTCCTTCTAATATATTATCGTCTGCCGTCAGACTCTGCACATATCCTCTTTTATCCCGTGAACTAATCGCCAACTCTTTTGGAAGCTGTTGTTCTGATACATAAGTACTGCTTAAATACTCTGCCGCATCTTTATCTGCACTGCTATCCACCGATTTCAGATAGGCATATTGCGAATCATGAAAAGCTTCCTCCCCGTCTCTTGTTTCTCCGGCACTGATTTCATGATAAGGTACCAGTTTTAACTCTCCCTCCACAGTAAGTATCTGACCCTGCGTATTTTTCACCGCTGTCTCATAACATTTTTCCGGAATTTTCCATACCCATCCTTTTTGTTTTATGTTATTGCTGATTTCACAAAGAATGGAACCTGTGTCTGCTTGCTCCTGAAGCTTTCGCATAAGATTACTTCTTGCTATGACTGCCTGTGCTTCAAGCGTCTCTATCCGATATTCCGGAGAAATCTGCTCACTTAAAATTATCGGAAGTATGTTTTCCATATCTGTTGTTTTATTTACAGCAACTGCCTCCGGACCATTTACAAAGACCGTGACCAGATATGGAAGTGTCAGTAACAGAAAAATTTTTGTAACCCACGATTGTTTTCTGCCCTTCATATTTATCTTCCATGCTCGTTTTACTCTAATATATGAAAATCATCCATACTTTATAAGTAAATTCGATATTTTTCCCTTTTTTCTTTCTTTGACATCAAAAAACATCCATTATATAATGTAAAAAAATTTCGGAGGTTTTATATGATTGCAATTTATCTTGCACCTGTTTATATTATCCTCAACCTGTATATTCTGCGATGGGCATATTTGTGGATGGGCAGCTGTCACAGTATTTTGCGTACTATGGCATTTCGCACTATTTTCGCAATTATCTATGCCATAGTCGCGACCAGCCTTGTATCCGGTTTCTTTATTAAAAAGCCAAGAGTGCTACATCGCGCATTAAAAGTAACCGGAAATTATTTTCTCGGTATTTTCCTTTACTCACTGATGATCGTGATGGCGGCTGATCTCGGACGGTTATTTTTCAAATATGTATGCAGAGTATCGTGGATTCACTCACGAATTGCCTTTAATGTTGCAGGTGCTGTCTGTGTATTGCTAATCATTGGTCTGTGTATCCGGGGAATTATCCATGCAAAATACATTAAAGTAACACCTTATGAAGTTACGATAAATAAAACTGTTCCCGATACAGATAAACTTAAAGTTGTTCTCGTCGCTGACACACATTTCGGTTACAATGCCGGTGTCATCCATGCACATGAACTTGTCCATAAAATCAATAAGCAAAAACCTGATCTTGTCTGCATTGCCGGAGATATTTTTGACAATGAATATGATGCGATCCGCAGTCCCGAAAAGCTCTCAAAGGTTCTGCGTTCCATCAAATCCACTTATGGAGTATATGCATGCTGGGGAAATCATGATCTGAACGAGGCAATTCTTGCCGGATTTACCTTTCATCACAAAGGAGATAATATCTCAGATGTAAAAGATCCACGCATGAATGAATTTCTCCGTAAATCCAATATTAAGCTTCTCGAAGACGAAAGTGTCCTGATAGATAACAAATTTTATATTGTCGGACGCAAAGATGCCTCCCTCATAGAAAAGATCCATGAAACAAGAAAAGCCCCTGACCAGCTTACCAAATTGCTGGACAGGGACAAACCGATCCTTGTTATTGATCATCAGCCAAAAGAACTTCAGGAACTTGCTGACGCGGGTACTGATTTAGATCTGTGCGGTCATACACACAACGGACAGACCTTTCCCGGAAATCTGACCATCAAACCGATGTGGGAGAATCCATGTGGCATCAGCCAAAAGGATGCCATGACCTGCATTGTAACTTCCGGTGCCGGTGTCTGGGGACCCGCCATGCGATTAGGTACGGACAGCGAAATCTGCTCAATTCAGGTCAATTTCGTATCACCCGGACCCTGAAGCCAGAAAAAAAGTTTTTTCCACATGCGATGATGTTTTCGATTGTGCACTATCCACATATTCACATCTTTATCCATATTTTCTGCAGAGACAGTTGCTGCGCCAGCTGCATTTCCATTAACCGGAGATGCAGTAACAGCCTGTCCGATCACAGATACATCTACTTCATCCCTCTTCGGAACCATACTTACCAGAAAACAAAGAATTACAGTTATCAGTTTATGAAACCTTTCCTTCATATTTTTCATAATGAACCTCCTGCTATTCTCCATAAAAAGCACCGGGACTGCGCACTTCCCACTACTACATATGTAATATAATATATGCAGCAGTTGTCTTGTTTAGAACGACAGTGCATCTTTGTTTTAACTTTTTTCCGAGTACAAAAAAAGCACTATCGAAATGATAGTGCTTTCTAATGAGACATCGGGGATTCGAACCCGATTACACACTTGAAACCCTTGAAAAGAAAGGAG
>NZ_QRXT01000012.1:0-111704 GCF_003460065.1 Ruminococcus sp. AF17-22AC | reverse complement strand
CCTTTTTTAATCATAATTTTTCTTCCAAAAACTATTGACTATTTATAGTTTGTCACCTCTTTTATGCTATTATAATCTATGCCAGATCATCCGGTCCAAATCCAAGTGGAAAAAGTTCATTTAAGGTAAAGACATCATATTTATCTTTGCTGACTGCCAGAATAATCTTAAATGTTTTCGGATCACAAAACTCCATCATTACCTGTCTGCACACACCACACGGTGCTGCATACTCTGTCAGGATTCCATCCTTACCACCCACAATACAGATAGCTTCAAATTCTTTTACCCCTTCGCTGACTGCCTTAAAAAAAGCTGTTCTTTCAGCACAGTTTGTTGGCGTATAAGCTGCATTTTCAATATTGCACCCTGTATAATATGTTCCATTCTTTGCCAGAAGTGCCGCTCCCACATGAAAATGGGAATACGGTACATAAGAATAATCCAACTGCTTAATCGCCAAATCGATCATTTCTTCAATCTGTTTTTTGTCCATAATTCTGCCTGCCTTTCTGAGTCTCTCTGAACCATCAGGTTTTATTTTCTTTTTTCCTGTTCTTTATCTGCACGAATGAGTTCACGGACTGCCTCTACTGCAACTTTGATTGCTTTGTCCGTGTCATGCACTACCGGGTTTTCCAGTCCTGATTTTTCTCTTTCCTGATTGGCAATCACAAGAAAGCAGGCTCCTGCACGTACCCTTAAATAATTTGCCACAACAAACAGTGCCGCAGATTCCATCTCAGAAGCAAGACAGCCAAGACGTTTCCATGCTTCCCATTTATTCATCAGTTCATAGCTGACCGGTTTTACTTCCGGTTCATGCTGGCCGTAAAATGAATCTTTAGACTGTACTACGCCTGTATGAAATTCACAGTGTTCTCTCTTTGCACCTTCCACAAGTGCGTTGATCACTTCCAGATTGGCCACTGCCGGAAATTCGATCGGAGCATACTCCTTACTGGTACCTTCCATACGGATAGCGCCTGTTGCAACAACCACATCACCGCTCTTTACTTCCAGCTGCATACCACCACAGGTTCCGATGCGGACAAAGGTGTCTGCTCCGCAGCGATAAAGCTCTTCCATTGCGATTGAAGCTGACGGGCCGCCGATACCGGTAGAAGTTACACTTACTTTTACGCCGTCCAGTGTTCCTGTATAAGTTACATATTCTCTGTTGTCTGCTACAAAAACCGGATCATCAAAATACTCCGCGATCTTTTTGCAGCGTTTCGGGTCTCCCGGCAAAATTACGTAACGGCCAACCTCACCCTGACCTACCTGAATATGATACTGTTTGCTTGCATCTTCAGAATAATTTTTCATGTTCGCTTTCTCCTTTTCCGGTTGATAAGAACAATCATTTAATCTATATTAAGTATAAATGCCATTGAAAGCTTTTTCAACCATCCATTTCTGCGCTGTGTTCCTATTTCCGCCTGCCGGAAAGAAAAAAAGCTGTACGATTTTCTCTCGTACAGCATTCTTTCTTATAAAACCATATGTTATTCTTTATGCAAGTCTGCTTCCTGCGCGCAGCATACGGAACATTCTTCTTGCTGCGCAAAGGTAAAGTTCCTCCGCATTTTCCAGTGCCTCGGGAAGTGTCATCACTCCGTTGATCGTTGTGATCATCGATTCAATTCCATAATCGAAAATGTCTTCAGCACCTTTTCCCATGCTGCCTACGATTGCCACTGCCGGAATGTTATGTGCCTTGCAGTGCATGCCGACGCCCTGCATGACTTTGCCGAATACAGACTGCCAGTCGGTCGCACCCTCACCGGTGACAACTATATCAACGCCTTCCAGACGTTTGTCAAAATCAACCAGATCAAGTACTGTTTCAATTCCTGATTTCAACATTCCCTTCAGGAAAACCATCAGTGCTGCTCCAAGTCCGCCTGCTGCTCCGGCACCTTCTATCTGGTCCATATCGACACCAAACTGTGCTTTCAGGATATCACGATAGTTCTGCATTCCTTTTTCCAGCTCATCCTGAATCTCAGGTGTTGCACCTTTTTGTTTTCCGAATGTATAAGTCGCACCGTCTTTTCCGCACAGAGGATTGGTCACGTCACACATTACCGTGAAATTGCATTCTTTTACAAGCGGATTCATATCGGATACATCAATCTTGCGGATTTTGATCAGATCTTCGCCACAACCTTTCAGCTCTTCCCCGTTTTCATCAAGGAAACGTACACCCAGTGCGCGGATGCAGCCGATTCCGCCATCGTTTGTTGCAGAACCGCCGATTGCTATGGAAATATCACGGAAGCCTTTATTTAAAGCGTCCAGGATCATTTCGCCGGTTCCATAGGAAGTTGTATATCGTGGATCTCTTTTTTCATCCGGTACCAGTGGAAGTCCGGATGCTGCTGCCATTTCCATGACTGCTCTTTTTTCATCCAGCATTCCGTAACTGCAGGTAAGTTCTTCCCACAATGGTCCATGCACTTTCAGTGAACTGCTTTTGCCGTTTACTGCCGAAAGAACTGCATCTGTCGTACCTTCTCCGCCATCCGCAACTTCTATGCTGTCACATATGCAGTCCGGAAAAATCTCCCGGGCTGCACATGTGAGTAATTCTGCTGTTTTCGGAGAAGACAGGGTTCCTTTAAAAGAATCTGACGCAAATAAAAACTTCATTGGATGTCTCCTCTCAAGATACAATTTTTGGTTCTCTGATTATAAGAACAGAGATAATATAAAGATTTCAACCATTGAACTGATACCAAGAATCAGGGTAGCAACGGTCTGCGTTTTATAACCTTTTTCTGGTGTCATTCCACCAAAGTTTGTAACAACCCAGAAATAGGAATCGTTTGCATGGGATACGGTCATTGCTCCTGCGCCGATAGCCATAACTGCCAGAGCGGTACGAACCGGTGTTCCAAGTCCGAGAACAGTAAGGATCGGAGCTACAATACCTGCAGTTGTTGTGATTGCAACTGTAGAAGATCCCTGTGCTGTTTTCAGGATTGCTGCAAGAATGAATGGGAAGAAGATACCAATCTTCTCAAGCAGTGCTGCATTCTGTGTAATGTAGTTGATCATATCTGTAGAAGATATTACTTTACCAAGTACACCACCTGCTGCTGTTACAAACAGGATTGGTCCTACAGTTTTCAGTGTTTCATTTGTAATATCATAAAAATCTGCCATCTTGCCTGCACCGGAAAGCTGAACAATTGCAAAGATCGTACCAACTGCCAGAGCGATGATCGGTGTTCCAAAGAACTGAAGAATGTCATTTGCTGTTCCCGTAAGTCCTGCCATGCTTGCGATAGAACCAAGTGCCATCAGGATAATCGGTACAAGGATCGGAGCGACCGCATTAAAGCTTCCCGGAAGTTTACCGTATTCAGCAACAAGTTCTTCATATGTTTTCTTCACATCATTTGCATTTGCTTCATCATCTGCCTGTACTTTTTTTCCGATATATTTTGCAAAGAAATAACCTGCAATCAGCGGAAGGATGGAGCAAAGAGCACCAAGTCCCATAACCAGAAGAAGGTTATCACCAACGCCCATAGTAGATGCTGCTGCAATCGGGCCAGGTGTCGGCGGGATAAATACATGCGCGATGTACAGACCGGAAGAAAGTCCGATTGTCATTGCAACGGAAGATGCACCGGTACGGTTTACAAGTGCTTTTCTGATCGGGTTCAGGATAACGAAACCGGAGTCACAGAATACCGGGATAGATACAACCCAGCCCATCAGTTCCATGGCCAGTTCCGGATGGTTTTTACCAACGATATGGATAACTATATCTGCCAGTTTCAGTGCGGCACCGGTTTTTTCAAGAATTGTACCGATGAGTGCACCGAGAATGATTACGATACCGATACTGGTGAATGTTCCGGAAAAGCCCTGTCCGATAACATTTGCAAGACCAAGCGTTACAGTTCCGTCATCTGCTGTCTGATTCACAAGCGGAATTCCGGCAACCAGACCGAGTAACAATGATACGGTCATGATGGAAATAAACGGATGAATCTTGAACTTTGAAATTGCTACAATCATTAATATTATCGCGATAACAAACGCGATGATAAGTGGAAAACCTGTCATACTAACTCCCCCTTTTCTCATTTGTTTACATCAGGTTTTTCATTAATGACATGAATTTTAGCAAACTAAGAAAAGGATTTCAAAGTATTCTGACACAAATCATTGCGCAATTTTTGTTCTCTGATACCAAAACAGATGTTTGTATTATTTTTTTCGCAAGAAGAGCTGTAAAAAGATCAAAAACCACTTATCCTCATATGAACTCTGTGGATTGACATTCAGTACATCACGGATTTTATTATACTGATAAAGGAAAGTATTTTTGTGCATATACAAAGCTTCGGATGCCTTCGCCGTGTTAAAGTTTGTATCTACCAGCGTGTTGATCAGTTCTTTACAGCTGTTCTGCATATCTTCCGGCAAAATCTTTCTATATACATTAAAGATATGATCCAGTTCATCCTCTGGTACGATCGACTGAACGAAATCACAGATATGATCGTAAAAATAAACACTGTTGTGCCTGCTTTTTGTATTCTTTTCAAGCCACCTGCAATGCCGGTACGCATAATGATATTTTAAAAAGCTGTCCTGAAACGTACCGATATAAAACCGGCACACGATTCCCTCTCTCTGCATCCACTGAAGCGTACCCTGCAGATATTCCGCCAGAATGTACTTATACTCCGCGAACATTCTTTTTTCTGTGGAATCCATGGTCTTAAAAATCAGTATATATTTTTCATCGAGTGCAAAACTGATATCCTCGCTTTTATGGAGCCTGCCTTTTTTGACAGATTCCAGAAAATCCTTCTGATACTGTGGCTGCTCCAGACAGCAGAGAATTGGGATACGGATAATGTCTTCGCGGTACTGCAGTTCCTCTGCAAGGCGACGGAGCCCTTTCGGATCTGCATGGTCTTCGGAAGTGATCATCTCAATAAAGCGTTCTTTCTTCGTCTGTCTGCGGATAGACTGTAATTTCTGCCTCTCGTATTTAATCAGTACCTCGATCGCCATCTTCGTGATATTTGCGACCGGCCGGATTTCTTCGGGCTTCCCCGAAACCCCGACCACGCCAATTCTTTTTCCATCGATCTGGATGACCATGTTAATTCCCGGTGCAGTTCCCTCATATTCTTCGGAATCCTCCACCATGATAACATCACGGTCATTATGCGTGATCACGTAAGCTGCCTCATGAAAAGTGCCGACTCTCTTCGGATCAACACTGGCAATGATGATTCCGTCCTCGTTCATGATGTTGACATTATAACTGGTGTACTCACTGACTCTTTCAATCAGTTTCTTTGCAAGTGTCTCTTCTAACATGTCATGTCACCTTACTTTAATTTAAACTGTACATATACCGGATCATGGTCTGAGTAAGAATAACCGGTATTGATATTTTCATATTTCAGACATTCAATATTGTCAGAAACAATAAATCCATCCAGTGTAACTGTATATGTCTCGCCCGGAATATATTCCATATCTGCATTACGTGCACTGTCCCACAGGGAAGCACACTCTTCATCACTCAACTGGTCAATACAGAAAGAAAAATGATCCGGAAGTTCTGCTCTCGGAAACGGATATGCCCATGATTCTCGCTCTGCGGAATCGTCCTCAGCCGCCTTCAGATCATGGTTAAAATCACCTCCACAAAGCACATAATTACCTGCATCGTATTCTTTCTTCATATCTGCCGTAAGCATCCGGATCTGGCCTTCCCGGATCTCGTCACTATTTCCATACGCAGACATATGAAGTTCAAAAATCACCAGTTCTTTTCCGTTGTCAACCGGAACACGAGAGATGCTGTAGCAGCGGTCCAGATCAAAAAACTTGCTGAAAGAAGTGGATACCGGGAAACTCCTTCGCAGAGAATCCGTCACCGGATATCTGGAAAACAGCGCAAGCCCGGATTTACTGCTGCCATGCGGCTGTGTAAATGGATAAAACAGAAACGCAGAATCATAATTCTGTGCAAATACGCAGTCATAATCTGACATACAGTCTTTCAGAACAGAATATTCATTCACATGATAGCTTCTTGTAGAATCCAGATCTACTTCTTCGATCAATGCAAAATCCGGATCATAGGATGCCACCAGTTCTCCGGCTCCCTGAACTGTCTCAAGAACGCTGTCTTTACTCTTTGCCCAGGAAGATTTCCCGCCATCCATAAAGAAGCTGAAATCCGGAGTATATGCCCCAAAACCGATATTGTATGTAAGTGCAGAATACTCTTTGCCTGTTGTAAGTTTCGCATCTGCCTGCTCCACGCGGGACTCCACCTCAAGCGGCAGATTGTCTTCGATTCGATGATAGCTCGCATAAAGATAAATAAGATATGCAAGAAGCGCAATTACAAGAATGCCAATGATGATACCAATGATCTTAAAAATTTTTTTCACTGTTTTCATGGTTTTATCCTCGTTTCTTCGTTATCCACAAAAATGTACAGGTAAATATGATTCCTTTTATGATTGATGTCACGGAAAGTGCCCACCAGATTCCGCTGAGTCCGATCAGACCACCCAGTATGATTGCAAGTGGAATTCTTGCGCTGGTAAAGGTAATACTGATGATACTGCAAAGTCTCGTCCTGCCAAGTCCGGACAAGGCCCCGACGGTCGTCAGTTCCACGCACATAAAAGCCTCACTGAAACCAATGATCACCAGATAGCCGACAGCCGTTGCGACTGCTTTCGGTTCATGAAAAAAGATATCTGCAATTGCCTGAGGAAAACAGATAAATACGAAGCTGATCAGCAGTCCCCAGATACCTACCGTCCACAGAGACGCGCGATATCCCTTACGGACACGGTCCATCTTTCCTGCACCATAGTTTTGGGCAATAAAGGCATTCAGCGCTGCCGCAAAACCATCCGCCGTATTCCATGAAATAGATTCGATCTGTCCGCCGACTCTCTGCGTGGCAACGGCTTCGGCACCGTAGGCAGATACCATTCGCGTCAGTACCATGGAAATCGCACAGTAAGCCATACCCTGAATTGCAGTTGGAATGCCAATCCTGCAGAGTCCGCCAAGATATTCTTTCGGTATCTTTGCCGTCAACCGGATTCCCTTTAATACATTTTCTTTCTTTTGTATGATCACACCAAGGATCATCATCGTCATAACAATCGCCTGAGCTGTCACTGTTGCGATTGCAGCACCGACTACTCCAAGCTTCGGAAACGGTCCCGGTCCAAGGATCAGCACCGGATCAAGAATCATATTTGTAATAAGTCCGATCAGGTTGGCCAGAAACGGTGTCTTCGAATCACCCTGTGCCGTATACAACCCTGTCATTGTCAGCGTCAGAAATGAAAATACAATCAGTCCGCATGCAATCTTGGTGTAGGATAGGGCTGCGGTCTGTGCCTCCGGATCCGTCAACTGAAAAAATGCAACCATCTGCCGTGTAAACAAAAGCGAAATGACCGCGTATGCCATTCCCATAAGTGTCGCAAGCTGCACTGCTGCCTGTGCAAAACCATGGGCTCTGTCACGTTCGCCGCGTCCAATGCACTGTGCCACCTGCACCTGTCCGCCCATCCTCGCCATAGCCGCAAGTCCCTGCGAAAGCCATGTAAACATACCGCCGACTCCAACTCCTGCAACTGCTTTTGATCCCAGCAGTCCGATCCATGCCATATCTGTGATATTATATAAAGTCCCAAGAAACGAAGATGCCATGATTGGGATGGCAAGTTTCGTCAGTGTTTTCAAAATAGGACCTTTTGTTAAATTCCCTTCCATTCTCTTTCCCTCATCCGTTTTATTCTTCACCCATTAGTCCTATTATACATGGTTTAATCTATATTTTCATCAGAAAAATTCATAGTTATAAGCAATAGTTATAAGCATATTTCCAAATCACACCAATTTACCACTCATAAATTGGTTGACCCGTGCTATAGCAATCGTCTTCTTAGTCGTTGGAATCACAAAATGCAGGATAGTATATTAGAACTATACTTCCCTGCATTTCATTTTTAATGTTTATTTATATTTTACCGCTGTTCCGTAGGCAATCACCTCTGCCGCCCCTGCCATGACCTGAGAAGAACCATATTTCACACCGATCACTGCATCGGCATCCATCTCTTTTGCCTCATCAACCATACGCTTCGTGGCAATCTGTCTTGCCTCGTTCAGCATTTCCGTATAACCGACGATTTCACCGCCAACCAGTGTTTTCATGCCTGCCATAAAATCTCTGCCGACGTTTTTTGTCTGTACAACTGTTCCTTTTACGATTCCAAGCGGCTCAAACTCCACACCCGGAATATATTCAATACTTAGAAGCTTCATCCTCTTCTCCTCCTTCGATCTCTTTCATTCTTCCTGCAAGTGCTACGAGCGTTCCCACAATAATTACTGCCGGAATCCCTGCTATAAGCAGAAGCATTCCCAGCGGAATCGGATCCTGTGTGTTTGCCCAGAATACGATTACGATCGTAATCAGCATAAGCAATACCATAACTGCCGCACCAATGATCGCCCCGTTTCTTTTTTTCTTATGGATATCCATTTTGTTTATATCCATAAACTTTGCACCTTCTTTCTCCATCTGCTCAATTTCTTCCAGACAGTCCTCTGCATTAAGAGAATCCAGTGACCGGTGTTCCAGTATCAGGCGTTCGCAGATATCCTGCATCTTCGAAAGACCTTCCTTACGGTGTTCCAGTTCCTTCAGATGCTGTTCGAGGCAGATCTGCAGGCTTTTCTTTTTTTCGAAGAGAGCTTTCATTTCTTCTATGGAAATATCCATCTTGCGGAACAGTTTAATTTCCATAAGCCGATCGACATCTGCCTGATGATATTCCCTGTATCCGTTCTCTGCACGGGCTACATTGAGTAATCTCTGATCTTCATAAAAACGGATATTTTTTCTTGTGATTCCTACCAGCTCTTCCACCTGTTTGATTTTCATACTGCTACCTCTTACTTTCCTGACAGCCCCGGAAACCATTCACATCGCTGTCTGTATCTGTTTTATACAGCTTCCATAAGGTGGAAGGTCAAGTATTTTTTCAAATTTCTTTACTTTTATATGTCCATGCCGCTTTTACAAAGAACCCTGCTGTCTGTCACTCTTTAATATCGTAACAATGGATGCCAGCAGAAGAAACATCGGATAATAAAGCTTCGGCATGATCTGGAAAGCGGAAATTTCGCCGCCCAGCTCATTGACCGCTGAGATTGCCACGAGCATCTGTGCTCCATATGGAATGATTCCCTGAAAGATACAGGAAAATGTGTCAAGGATTGATGCTGTCTTTCGTGGTGTAATGTCATACTCCTGTGCCATTTCTTTCGCGATTGGATTTGCCATCACAATTGCAACCGTGTTGTTTGCCGTCGCAATATCCATCGCACCAACCAGAAGTCCCATGCCAAGCTGCCCGCCTTTTTTGCCTCGAAAAATCTTGTGAATCCATCCAAGCAGCGCATCAAATCCACCATATTCACGAATCAGAGCACACATAGCCGCAACCAAAATTGCCACCATACATGTCTCGAACATTCCGGATACACCAGAACCCATGTTTGTCAGAAGTTCCACCGGTGTGATATGGCCTCCGGCAAGCATAATGACTGCACCCGACACAATACCGGTCAAAAGAACCACAAACACATTGATTCCGACAATTCCCCCGATCAGCACCAGTACATACGGAAGCACCTGAAGCAGATGATAAGACTGTGTAACATGTCCTTTAATTTCCGTCTGAAAGGAAAGAATGAGAATCACGGCCAGGGTTACGACTGCCGCAGGAAATGCGATCCAGAAATTCTCCCGGAATTTATCTTTCATCTCACATCCCTGTCCGTTGCATGCCGCAATCGTCGTATCCGAGATAAACGACAGGTTATCTCCAAACATTGCTCCGCCTATGACCGATGCCACACAAAATGCAAGATCAAAACCGGATGCTTTTGAGACTGCTGCCGCAATCGGTACAAGCAAAGTGATCGTTCCTACGGAAGTTCCCATTGCCACAGAGACAAAACAAGCCACGACAAATAATACCGCCACGGAGAATCTTGCCGGAATCAGTGTCAACATGCAGTATGCCACACTTTCCGCACTGCTTCTTCCTACTACACCGACAAAAGAGCCGGCTGCAAGAAAAATCAGAAGCATTGTGATGATATTTTTGTCCCCGACACCACGCGCCATGAGTTCCAGTTTTTTATCAAAATCTACTTTTCGATTCTGCAGACATGCGGCCAGAATTGCCGCAAGAAACGCAACAACGATCGGTACATTATAAAATCCCATCGGAATTTTCATTACATATTCAAATAAAATACCCAGTCCAAGATACAATACAAGAAATATCCCGATCGGCAGAAGTGCAATGGCATTGCCTTTTTCTTTCTTCATTATCAAAATCCCTTCTCCATTTATTAAATATAGTAAAAAAAACGGGAAGGCTAAGCTTCCCACATAGAAACACAAACCGCACCAATCAATATTAAAATCACACCCGCTATTTTCTTTTTTGTGATTTTTTCTTTCAGGATTAAATATGCCAGTACCATCGTCCATATATATGTCAGCGAAGTTAATGGCAAAACCACTGAATAATCCAGCCATTTGAGTACCCAGATATTGATCACCGCTGACAGAAGATATAAGAAACCGCCCACATAAAGGTTTATATTTTTAAGCATAGCTATAATGCCTGCTTCTCCTGAAGCTCTTTTTAAAAATAAAGAAGCGACAGATCCAAGCAGCGTCATAACAAGAAGTTCTCCAAAATAAATCATCATTCCTCGTCACCTCCTGCTATCAGTATGACACCCGCAATAATAATCAGGACACCTATACTCTTTAATAATGTAATTTGTTCTTTCAGAACTGCCGCTGCCAGAAATATACTGAGTACATAATTCAGACTTAACATCGGCTGAAGTACGGAAAGTTTTCCATATTTATAGGCAATGATCATAACCAGTGCTCCCACTCCATAGAAGCAGAAGCCAGCCAGCATTACTATGATTCCCTGCGCAGCGGAAAGCTTCCATAATAACTGTCCAACACAGACACATATAGAAGAAACCAGCATCAATAAGATGCCTTTTTTATTTTTTTGAAATGATTCCAACATTTATCTCATCTACCTCTGTTTCGGATTATATGCCCCTCTGGCATTCTTAAGCAAAATTGACATCAATTCTGAATTGCCTTTAAAAAAGCTGATTTTTGTAGGTGTTTTTCCGGTTTTCGGATATGCCCTTTTTACCGGAATCTCACAGGCTTTGTATCCAATCTGGGTTGCTCTGACAGAAAGATATGCCAAAAGTTCATAAGTCATAAAAACATCACGTAATGGCTGCACTCTCTCATCTGTTAAATATCTTCTTGAATATGCTCTGTACGCATTTGTTGTATCTGTAAAGCGCTGATGCGCTGTCAGTGAAATGATCGGAGCATGAATCAGTTTGACCGATACCGTTCTGATAAACGGGGTATTAATTGCTTTTCCGCCTTTAATAAAACGAGAACCCTGAATCAGATCATAGCCTTCTTTCAGCTTTTCAATGAAATTGGGTACATCTTCAATACTATCCTTATTATTACCATCAATTGTAATAATACCTTCATACCCACGCTGCAAAGCCCACCATATGCCCATTCGAAGCTGAGCGCCCTGTTTGCCGACATCCTGTTTGACCAGAAGAGTATTTACCTGCAGACTCTTAAGTTTAGATTCTTCTGTACAACCATCAGAAGAACCTCCATCACATATTACGATATCTGCATATTCAGAAACTTTATACTTTGCAGCACGCTGCAGTTCTTTTTTTATACGTTCACCTTCGTTGATGATCGGTATTAAGACAACATAATCTTTTTTTCTTTTTTCATATTCGAAGCACTCAAATTTAGGCACCCCTGGCTGTTTTTCATAAATCATGAAAAAATCTCCTTCACATATTTCATTTTTTCTTCTAATAAATATATGTCATCTACTTTTCCCATCTCAATGGAAACAAAACCCTGATAATTCTCTTTCACTAAAATATCTCTTAATTCAGAATGAAGCTTTCTTTCTTCGACCGGTTTTAAGCCCGGCTCACTGATATGTACATGGTTAATGACAGAAACTTTTCCTATCAGTTCTGACAGGTTCTCCCCATTCTGAATAACTGTTCCCAGATCTAAATTCAACTTAAATCCATCAGATCCGACCTGTTCAATCAACTCTATCGCAGATACTGTGTCATTAATAAAATTGGTATTGTATATTGGCGGATTTGCCTCCATACCAATTGTTGTTCCCCTGCTGGCTGCATAATCTCCAATAGTTCTGAAAAAATCAGTTGCTACGTCAGGATCATACTCTCCCTCAATATTTCTGTTTCTCGGACAGCCAAACACCAGATTACCACAGCCGATTGCTGCTGCAAAATCGATTGCTTTTTTTGTATATTCTGTCAGTGCCTCTCTATCCTCCGGTGAATGGAAGATTTTTTCCTGTCTGCCATACCAGATAGACTGCATGGATGGAACGCAAAAACCATACTCATTTTTCAGGCTTTCGCTCCACTTTTTTGCATCTTCTAATTTGTCATACGGACTTTCAGGGAATATTCTGGTCGGCGCTATCTCCAATCCCCGAAAATCCAGTTTCTTCATTATTTTATAAATCTGTTCGTCAGACTCACTGACCCATCCGATATTTGAAATTGAAAGTCTCATTTATAATTTCTTTCCTTTGCCGATTTGAATGCCTGTACCATTTTGTTTACAATAATATAAAAACAAATCTGGATAAATCCAAAATACCATAAAACATAATTCATATGTGTATGTATATATGAATGTGACTTAGCAAGAATAAACCATGATTCTGCAGTCAGGAAAAAGATAATATACATCGCAAATAACTCAACATTCAGATGTTTATTCCTTGCCTCTGCCCCAAATATACAAAGTGGGATTACGCAAAGTATCGGGAACAGATTACCTCCAATTCCTGTAATTACTTCTGTAGAGAAATGGAAATACTGACAAAATACAGTCCAGACTGAAGCATTAAATGAATCCCAGTAAGATGTGAAAAATTCATTTAAATCTCCTCCTACGGTTCTTCTGAGGACATCTTGCTCAAAAATGCTTTTGATTCCTGCAATCAGATCACCATTTCCTCTTAATGGAGCATGCATACATATAGCTGTCGCAAAACCACACACAGCAACGATTCCAATTATTAAAATCGTCCGTACTTCCAGTTTAATTTTATCTTTGTCTTTATCTGCTACTGCCTTTACAAGATCAGCAAGTAAAAATGCAATAAGCCCCATCATGATCGCAGAAATATATTCATATCCACAAAGGCACTTTGCGGTAATTGCAATATATGCCATGACGTAGCTTGCGATTCTGCATTTTCTGCTTGAAATCTTCCATGCACAGAATATTCCGACTGCCATAGGAATGAACCAGGTAAACTCTACCCAATACAAATTTCTCGCAAAATTTATGATCCACGGCGACAGCCAGAACGTTACAAAGAAACAAGCTGCCAATATTTCATTATATTTTTTTGCAAGTAATACAACCATCACAGAAAAAACAAATGCTGTAATGACACAACATAACAGGTTCAGATTTGAAACTATTCCTCTGTTTCCGATCAGGCGAGCCAAATGTTTAAACACTTTTCCCTGAAGTCCATACTGGCTTCTATATGCCTGAAGCAGACTTTTGTGGAACTGCTCTCCTTTGGCATTTAAGAAAATGGCATTGTCTAACGAACCATTCTTTCCATAGGATATTCCTTCGCCATCTAATTTCATTATGATATTGGTTCCGTCATCTGAAATATCAATAATTTCTCTTTTAGAGCCGTCCGCAAACTGTATCCAGTTTCCGGCTGTTGCAACTTCCAGACTATACGGATTCATAGTCACTTTTATCGCGCACTCTGTCCGCGAATAACCATTATACCAGTCATCATCTGTTATATAGTTATCTGTTCGAGAATTTCTCAGCCAGCCTTTTAAATTGCAATATCCTCCTAATCCAAATCCTGCGTCGGATTCATTTCTGAAATATTCTCCATCTTTATCTGCATATATCATTCCCAATACCAGTGATTCACTGTTCGCCTGGAATCCTTCGTATTTCTTGTTTTCACTATCTATAGAATTATACTCGTAATTCCATGCAAGAACAGTAGTCATAAACAATATAACAGCTGCAATTCCAAAACATTTCTTCCCTTTAATATCAAATGTTTTGTATGCTAAAAACAGCCATAAAGCTATCAAAAACATACAGATCAGAGCTTTATTTTGAAATGTAAATGTGGAGTGCTTATATGCAAATGATATGAGTGCGTCACCCTCGACATTTTCCGCCGGCAGATATGACTTTTTCACTTTCTGTAAATGCGGAGTTACCTCACAGTTTTTTGCTGAAACAGTCAGTTTGTATTTTTGCCCCTGCTTAAGATCTGCCGATGTATAAACTTTGTACCAGGAATCTCCTCTCACAGTACTCAGATCAATAAGAACGGTGTCTTTTGTATTCCCCTTCTCATCTGCAATATTTACCTTGATCTCTCCTGAATTTTTAGACGGCTGGTTTTTAAAATATAATTCAATTCCGGTCATATACGGTTTTTTCGGTGAAAAAACCATATCATAATCTTGATCTGCAAGATCTATTTCTCCCTGATAATCGCTTTCTAAAATCTGGCTTAAATCTACTTCTTCTCTGAAATAGCCGGTTCTGAATATGTCCATTGGTCCCATCAGTATCATATACATAATTATTATTACTGAGGCAAGCCAAAAAAATGTTTTTTTCTTATTTATCTTTTTCATCTGCGTTTATAAATTCCTTTATCTCTTCTAATTCAGTTTCTTTTGTTTCAATATAATGACCATTTCCACCAAACGCCTCTGCATGAACAGTTCTGTAATCATAATTCGCAGGTACAGGATTGAGTTCATTTTTGAATTCTTCTCCGGTCAGATACTGATATAGTTCTCCTGCGGAAAGCGGTTCCGTTGCCGGATGCCACAGTGTAATGTTATTCTTAAGTGCAATCTGAATATCATTCCAAAGCCTTCCAAGATTATAAAACTGATAGATACTCCGGCTGTCTGTAAAATTGAGTGCTGAAAAGCCAAGTTTTCTGAACTTCTCTTTTAATAATTCTCTGTCATGCTCTGAAACTGCGACTTTATAGAAACCATTATCCTGCAGACTATAATATTTTTTTAAATCCGAATCCTTTTCTGATAGCTCTCTGAATTTGGACTCTTTAAGCATAAACGGAATTACATTTATGTAATCATAGATGAAGTTCTTTTTTATGTTCTTTCCAAAAAGTCCCGGAAGTCGGATAATCAATGCATCCGGATATTTTTCTCTTACCCATAACTCCAGTTGATAGCGGTTAAAACCGTACGCATGAAGATCTTCCGTATCAATCTCTGAATTTTCGTCCACACCTACCGGTGTCTTAAACACATCGATTGTAGAAATCAATACAAGCTTCTTTGGGTTTATCTTTGTAATATTATCCTCAGCCTGTTTTATCAGCTCCATATCCTTTTCAGGTGCATTGTTTGCCAGATATTTTTCCGCTCTGAGTCCGGCATATATCAACAGATCAGGATTTGTCCCGTATGCTTCCTCTATATTCTTTGAGTTATATGCTCCATCAAAAGAGCCTGCTGCATATATATTACTTCCAACAAACCCTGTATAACCAACAAGTGCCGTTTTCATTATAATTCCCCTTTTACTTTGTTAATTTTTCTATGCTTTCAAAATTGTACTGTTTTCTTTTGAATACGAGGTCTACTAAAAGTTGTAAATATTTGATAATTACTGTTAAAATTCCAAACAGCGCAAAGAAAGCAACCGAAAGAAACAGGATCGTGGTTGTCCATCCAGCGACAGGAGTCGAAGTTGCATAAATTGTAATAGAATATATGATCATAAATACAGACATGATCATCATAAGTACTGTCATTAATTTTGAAAAAGAATATCCCACTTCTGTAAACAAAAGAAGTGAATCAACTGCAAGATCTGTTCGGAAGTTTTCTTCTTTTCTGTCTGTTTCGCGATCAACTGTATTCACAACTGTATATTTCACATTTGCAGTCTTCAGTCCGCAGTTTGCATACACAGCTTTCCTGTAAGGAATCGTCTTATTCATTGCATCAACACGGTTTAAGACCCTGCGGCTCAGCACTCTGAAGCTTTCTGTCGTCATCTTGTATGAAAGATTTGTATACCGGTCAAAGACCTTATAAAAAATCTTAGAAGAAAACTTTTCTTTTCGGTCTGCGGAAGCACTTACAATATCAAATCCTGTAAGTGATTTTCTGTAAATTTCCATTATCATATCTGGATTAAAATCAAGAATTGTATTATCAAACTCAAAAACAAAATCTCCGATTGACATATCAATTCCTGCATTCATGGACAGTTCAAGTCCATGAAAATAGCTCATATTTACAACAGAAACACTCGTAATACTTGCTTTCTCACTTGTTTCCTTTATTTTTTGCAGTGAACTGTCATCTGATGAATCATTTACACAGATAATTTCAGAATGTTCAAAGTTATTTTCCATTATCTCAATAATGGTACTTAAAAAACGGGCTATCCTGTTCTCTGCATTATGTACATATATTACCGCAGATACAAAATTCTTCTCTTTATTCGCCATCACTTAACACCTCATCCAAATCATATACTGTATTAATTTTTCCTGATAAAACCGCAACAAACGTTGGTTTATCCGAAAATTTTCTTATTACTGTTGGTCTCGAATCATCTATCTCAGAACTCATAAGTATTGGTTTCATAGAGAAAAGTGATTTTACATATTCAAATCCATAATCGTCCAACATATATTTTCTTGCCAGATTTGCCATGTATGGAAATGCTGTTGCCGGCTTCGCTGGACAATCATTACAGTTTCCGAGATGGAATGTCGAACAGAAACCATTGCTTTTTTCCTGACAGGCAAATGTAGGTACACCATCATAGCTTGTTGTATGCGGTGTAAATGTAACTGATGTTAATGAATGATAACCAGTTTTACCAAATGGCATAATTGAAAAAAACGGGCCATCCATGACCGTAAATCCAATATTTTTCAGTTTTTCATTCACATCGCAGAGAATGATTTCACAAAGTTCATATTTGATACCAAACTTCTCATATCCTACCATATCCAAAATCTGATTTGTTCCCGCATAAGTTGCATTCAATACAAATCCTGACTGATATGCCCCCCCCCGTCTGCGGTATGTACGACAAATGCGTCTGTATCCTTATCTATACTCCTGATGTCAACTCCATACTTAATTTCAACAGAATTCGGATATTTCGCCAGTTCTTCCATGAAATAGTCTTTCAATATCATTGCGTCATATGTGTATTCCCTTGTTCGGAATACCCCATCGCACATGCCATCTTTAAAATAATTTCCGGGATGTAACTCTTCACACGGAATGTTTGCTGCCTTGCAGAACTCTTTAAACTGCTTTCCATTTGACCATGAATACTCTGCTGACGTGGCATATATCTGATCGAATTGCTTATTCACGCAAAAGGCATAATCTTTATTAAATCGTTCAAAATATCCTGCTGATTTCATAGCTGTAGATATAGATCTCGGATAATGATAACCCTGGTGAACTCGCGCCTGATTAATGTATGTTGCTCTTCTGAACGGGGTCGAATCACATTCCAAAACAATTACATTCTGTCCTCTTCTACAGCAAAATAACGCTGAATATAAGCCATAAAGTCCAGCCCCAATGATGATTTTATCGTATTTTCTCATTTTCATCCCTTCATTAAATCTATGCTTTTTATTTCTTTTTCAAGACATAAGAATCTTATCCTATAATATAATATAACCCCTGACTTTTCAAGTATTTACCAGATTTTGTGATATTATTTCATCCAACAGAAAAACCCCGGAAACCTTACGGTTCCGGGGTATCTTACGTTTGTGAGGTTCTTAAAATCTCATTATTTTCTGTGATTTTCGTGTCCATATTGTCCTGTATTGCCGATTTTCCGAGTTATATTTTTATTCTCTTTACATTTTAGTATCAAAATGGTATCACAGCTCCATTTTTATGCACTGGCAACTTTCCGGTTGTGGATTCCTGTCCTGACTGTTATAATCGAAACATGGGTGCTACCATAACGGTAGGCGGTTAGTCCTTCACCAGAGGGTTGCAGAGTGCCAGTGGCACTCGTTTTGCAACGACCGAAGTGAAACGGAGACCTGTGACCCTCTGATTACATAGAAACTCGAAAGAGAATCCACTGGAAAGGAGGGCTAAGCCAATGAGTATTGTTGACTTCATAGCTGTGGTGAGCTTCGGCTTAACCTGCTTTAGTATCGGATATACATTAGGCAAAGATAATCATAAACCACAAAAATAACCGCCCTGGTCTGGTAAACTAAGCGGTTATCTTTGATAGATATTCTAAATAGTAAAACGGACTAACCGTCTATCGGTAGCACTCTTTTTCTATAATCATATTAGCACGCATGTGTGAAAATGTCAAAAAGTTCTTTTTCCATAGTCTGTAATACGAATTTGGAAAGTTACTGTTCACTCCGTTCACGGCAACTTTGAAAATACTTATAAGCCGAAAAAATGCACTAGTACCAGCTTGATCACAGCAGCTCCACCAAAAGCAACAACTGCAGTTACAACTAATTGCATAGGTTTTGGGAAATTATCGAACACAAAAACTTTCCTACTCTTGCTCCGCACCTTGCTTAAAGATCCTGTCGTAAATACTGCCATCATTATGACTGACACAGATACCAAGGTCTCACAATAGCCGGCAAGCTTTCCCAACACATCATTATACATATATGCACCTGTTTCATGCAGGATCCAGTATAGAACCAATGCACAAACTCCCATGACACTTTGGAGCTTCATTTCCTTAAAAATCTTCTCTTTCTCTGTAGTTGCATAATCTGACATTGTTTTAGCAATTTTTCTTTCTTCTTCGTTCATCATCTCGCTTTTCCTTTCTCCACTGATAATCTCAGGAATGCTGATATCATAATAATCTGCAATATCCACAAGAATACTGATATCCGGCATATTGTTTCCGGTTTCCCATCTGGATACGGTCCTTCCAGAGACATTTAATATTTCTGCCAACTGCTCCTGTGTAATGCCTTTTTCTTTGCGAAGTTTTTTTAAAAAATTTCCGATTTTTACTTGGTCCACCTCAACTCCTCCTTTCATCATCAAATATAGAATCTGTTATCTGCAAATAACACGACACAAAGCGAGAAATGTCGTATTTTCACTAATAGACACAGTTGTCTACGCGTTTTTCATTTTTTCAATTATACAAACTGAAATTTGACTTGCCTATTTTCTTAAAATCTCATGTGGAGCTTCTATTTCATTTGCCAAGGTATGCTCTGTTAATTCTGACATCAATTTCAATTTTTTATTAATCAATGGTCGCATACAATTAGGAACATGTTCCTGATGCGCTCTGTGGATTGCTACACATTCCTTACAGTTTCCGTGATAACGACAGGCTTTCAGGCAAGGACAGTGATCTTTGTCTTTATACTCCTTACGAAATTCCGCTGCAAATTCTTCTTGCAGTCTCAGTCCCTCGACACGGTTTCCCTTATGAAATTCTACCATTGCATCCAGTTCTTTCTGGTTCCCTTCAATCTTCATGTTATTATACCGCCTCCATTTCAACTATTCCTCATTTTCTGATAAATTCCGATTTATCTCTTACATTTTATCATATTCTATCCCATAACTCTATTCTTAGATGGCCAAAGAGCAGCCTTCCGACTGCCCTTTCTGCTCACATATACACGCTCTCTTTCAACACAATTTCCTCCGCATATGCCTTTATATTATTTATCAATCCAACCCATTTCATCAGATCCTGCACTTTCAGTTGTTCCGTCACACCCTGTTTTTCCACCATCTGCTTTACCAAGATTTCCACCTGCTCTCTAGCCTCCTGGTCGACTCGGTTCAGATGTGCCGTCAGTTCCCCAGTCATAAATAAATACTGGTATCGTGCCGATCTATGCTCTTTCAGGAACTGTTTCCGCAGCATTCCATATTTACCATAGGTCGGTTCTTCCTCATTCACTACCAGATCCGACAGGTAATAGTCTCCATGCAGTGTGTAACTTAATCCATTGCTTCCCATACCTGCCTGTCTTAATTTGTTCGCTATTCTTTATAGCTGTATTCAAATCTTTCATGTAACAGAAAAACCCCGGAAACCTTGCGGTTCCGGGGTATCTTACGTTTGGACACAACGTTATCTTGCGATAACAAATCTATATTCAGATTGTATTACTCGATGATTGTAGCAACACGTCCTGATCCTACAGTACGTCCACCTTCACGGTATCGGTCTTGCATATTAAGACGTTTTTTTCGTATATTTCTGTCTTTTTATTATCATTTTCAGCCGGAAATCCGGAGCGTTTTTCTGATTTTGAATTATTTTGTTATCATACTGTTATCACAACTTCTTTGGTGAACACTCAATAAAAACAAATTTAGGATTGCATATACACTCACAGGTTGTTATGATCGTTCTACGGGTGCTACCTACACGGTAGGCGGTTAGTCCTTCTACGGAGGGACTGTGGTCTACACTCCGTTACGGTCGGTGCTAAACGAGTGCCACCGGCACTCAGCACCCCTCCGATTACATAGAAATCCCCAGCTCGGCTGACGGAAATCTTGCTAAAGGAGGGGATGCCAATGTTGACGCTTGAAGGTCTGATTGCTGTTATTAGCCTATACTTGACAGCTTTCAGTCTCGGATACACAATAGGAAGCAATAAGACACAAAAATAGCCGCCCCAGTCTGCTAAACTAAGCGGCAATTTTTGCTATATTCACACTCAATACACTGAATAAAATCCGTTACTGTTGAATCTCTTATTTACTGATAAAACTTGATTTTTCTTCTTTGAACCTTTAATATTCATTGTAGATACCTCTTGTATTCGTTAGATTTTACCAACTTGCCGGTCAGTAATAATCTAATTTTACTTGAGGTATTTTTTTGTCAATCTCTTGACCTATTTAAATTATACAGGAAGCTTTTTGGCGTTTTTTTAGGCATTCTGTGCTTTTCTTTTTGCAATTTCTTCTTTCATCGCAGGAAGTGTTTTTTCCAGATCAAACTTGCTTACAAGAATAAACATAATAACAAATATCACTAACGGTGTTACAATAGTGAATCCGTAAATTGCCATTTTTGTAGCTGCCGGCGCTGCAGTCAGTGCAGCATCATAGCCGACTGCCGCAAGGAACCAGCCGATAATAGATGTTCCGAGCCCGCTTCCCACTTTACCGCCAAAGCTGGATGCACTGTTGGAGGTTGCTACCATTCTTACACCATATTTATATTCATTATAATCAATTGACATTGCCGTCATAACTCCAACCAGACACATCATCGGAATGGTTGCAAATGTTGTAATACTTCCGAATAATGCGTAGCAGAAAAAGATGTCTTTTGTGAAGAGAAGCAGTATATTTGCTCCTGCACCCATTGCAAAGCTCACCAGCAGCGTTTTCACAACACCAAGTTTCTTAATCATCGGTCCTACAAATATGAATCCTAACAGGGTCGGAATCATTCCGATTCCTCCGAGAACGCCGACCAGGTTGTCATTGCCGAAAATCCATTTACAGTAATATACTCCCGCACCCGCTGTAAGACCATATATAATGCATGAGAGCAGATTCACCACAAGAACAATCACCCAGTATTTGTTGTGGAACAGCTTTCCAAGCGCTTCCTTAAACGGAATCACTTCTTCATCCTCTTCTTTCGCTTCTACTACCGCTCCTGCCTCTGTTGCTGTCTCACGGCTTGTTGCATAACAAATCAAGGCTGCCAGTATTACAATAATTCCCATGATAAAGCCAAATTTAATCCATGCGTTTTGGTTTCCGCCCAGTGCATTCGTAATCGGAATCATACAGATTGCAAATATCATACCTGCCACATAACCGGTCGCCGCTCTCCATGTTCCCATGATGCCTCGTTCTTCCTGGCTGTTCGTACGAACGGTCATAAGCGAGTTATAAGGGATTGCCATTGCCGTATATAATACTGCTGTCAGAAGAATGTTCGTTATTGTCACGTAAATAATCTGTCCCATATCTCCTATTTTCGGCACCGTAAACATCAGAACCATTACAATACCTGCCGGAATTCCCGCTTTCAAAAGCCACGGACGATATTTTTCTTTTCCCGGTTTTGTATGGTCAATGATATTTCCCATAATCAGGTCTGTAAATGCGTCAATAATCTTACAGACAATAAACATTGTTGCAATCGCCCCAGCAGCCATGCCAACCTTATCCGTATAGAAGTATGTAAGCTGTCCTACCAGTGTGGACATCGCATTCAATGCGAACTGTCCCGTAGCATCTCCGAAGTAATCCTTCACGCGCATTACTTTCTGAACGCCAAATTTGTCCTTTCCTAATGGTTTTTTACTCATTGTGTCCCTCCTTCATTTCGTATCACATTTCCTTGATATCTTGTAAGCTTAAAATATCACATTCCTATTTGTCTGTATTTTAATTTTAGCTTAATTTTTATAATTTTGAATTTGTAGCGTTCAGCGCATCAATGACTGCCAGATACATTGGCTTTGCCTGCGCATCTTGCACAAGCAGATCGGATATGGTCATGGACAATGCAAACTGAATCAGCGGGTCTTCCAGCATTCCCGGCATCATTTCTTCAAACATATTGCGGCCAAGTTCTTCGGCGACCAACTCTCCGAGTGTTGACTCCAACGAATATTTCTCGAATTTCAGATTTGTATCCGTTTTGTACTCGTAATGATATCTGCCGGAACCAACCGTAAATTCCGCTTCTTTCTCCGGAAGCTGGATAACAGCCGTTGTATTCACCGGAATCTGCACATCCACACAGATTTTTCCTTCTCTACAGCTCCATGCACTTACGATTGTTCCATATATGGATTCATAAGCTGCGGACACCTCTGTCATTCCCTTTGTCAGCGTCGGCTGAATCCGTATTTTCTTATATCCCGGTTCCATACAGCGTATTCCTGCAACTTTTTCGTACAACCAGCTTCCAATCGAACCGTACGCATAATGGTTCAGGGAGTTCATACCTGATTCGTCAAAATCCCCATTTGGCAGAATGGAATTCCAACGCTCCCAGATTGTCGTTGCGCCTTTCTTTACTGCATAGAGCCAGCCCGGAAAATCCTCTTTCATAAAGATTTCATCCGCCAACCCGTGAAGACCGTTTTCTGACAAACAATGACACAGATACGGTGTACCCACAAAACCTGTCGTCAGATGATTATGGTGTGCCCCGATATTTAACTCCAATGTCTCCAAAATCCGATTGCGAAATTCCGGTTTTATCAAGTCAAAGTACAGCATCAGCACACAGGCTGTCTGTGTCTCACTGACCATTCGTCCGCTTCTTGTCACGTATTCCACATGAATGGCTTCTACTATTTTTTCATATAAGTCACCGTATGCTTTTGCTTCCTCTGCATACCCCAATGCATCCGCAGCATCCCGCACAATCCTGGTCGAATATGCGTAATAAGCATTTGCCACCAGATATTTGTCCGTTCCGCCTGTCCGGTCGGTGCTTCCGGATTCTATGTCCAGCGCCAGCCAGTCTCCATACTGGAATCCACTCTGCCACAATCCGTTTTTCGAGACTCTCGCATGTATATAATCCACCCAGTTCTTCATCATCGGGAATTGCTCCGCAAGCATCTCTTTATCCCCGTAAACCTTATAAATCGTCCACGGAATGATTGTCGCAGCATCGCTCCATGCCGCTGCTCCCGCCTGATTTCCGAGAATATTCGGAACAACATGAGGTACGCCCCACTCCGGAGTGGTCTCTGCTGCCATATCCCGCAGCCATTTTCGGAAAAATAATGCCGTGTGGAAATTATAGGAGGCTGTGCCACAGAATACCTGTGCATCTCCGGTCCAGCCCAACCGTTCATCTCTCTGTGGGCAGTCTGTCGGAACATCGAGGAAGTTGCCTCTCTGTCCCCACTGTATATTACTCTGCAGTTGGTTAACCAACGTGTTGTCGGATGTGAATGTTCCTGTCGGCTGCATGTCTGTGTGCATTGCACATGCCGTAAAATCCGATGCCTCTGTTTCCGTTCCTGCGCCTTCCACACAAATATAACGGAATCCGTGGAAAGTGAAGTGCGGCATCACAAGCATTCCCACCTGCTTTTCTCCGTATACGAATGTATCTGTACATCTTGCCGTCCGCAGATTCTCTGTATAGAAGTTTCCATCTTTATCCAGTGTTTCTGCATATCGAATAACTAATCTGTCTCCAATAAGTTTTGGAAGTCGTATTTCTACCAGTCCTGCCATATTCTGTCCGAAATCAAACACCAATTCTCCTTTTGGAGTCACGATCCTTTCCTTTACATCAAACCGTTTCGTTACCCGGACCGGCTCGGATTCCTGCGCCACAATCTGCCCGATATCATCCGTATGTTCAAACAGAACTGCCTTTCCTACCTGCCTTCTTTCTTTTGTATAATCCTGTATCTCACCGTGATAAATCTCGGAAAACAGAATTTCTCCTGTTTCCACATGCCAGTCCGTATCAGTGCCGATGCAGATAATTTCCCCGTCTTCGTACTCGATACGCACCATTGCCAGCAAAGCCGTTCTGTCGCCGTAAAGATTTGGTCTTGCATCAAACCCGAGTTCTCCCTTATACCACCCGTTTCCTACAGTAACCGTAATCTCATTATCTTTTTCCAGGAGTTCCGTAATATCATAAGTCTGATACTGCAGTCGGTGATGATAAGATGTCCAGCCCGGAGCCAGGAACAAGTCTCCTGTTTTCCTTCCGTTAATAAATGCCTCATATACACCACAGGCAGTCGCATACAGCCTTGCTCTCTTCACTGGTCTGTCCAGAGAAAAGCTGCGGACAAATACCGGACATGCAGTCTCTTCAGCCGGAAGTGTATGGGTAATCCATTTTGCATTCCAGTTTTCTTCTCTCATCAAACCGGTTTCAAAGTTTCCTGTCACCTGTCCCAGCTCTCCGTAATTATCCCATACACTGACCTGCACCTGATAAACAGTCATCTCTTTCAATGCAGCACCCTTATATGGCACCAGAACGGATTGGTCGCTTTTCACCCGGCCGCTGTCCCACATAAGCCGGCCTCCGCTGACAACCTGAATCTGGTAGTTTGTCTGCACAACATCCTGCTTTTCACTCTCCAACTTCCATGAGAAACGTGGTTTCTCATCGATTCCTATCGGATTTTTTCTGTATTCTATTGTCAAATCACGAATCATATGCATTTCCTCTCTCTTTTTGTTTTTCTGATTCTTTCTATTCTATGAAAATTTGTAACTGTGAGGGTACTGAACAGTTACGAAAATTTTGCCATTGTACGAATCAGAGCGGTAACATTCTCCTGAAGTCTTGCCATGTCTATGGTACCGTTCTCCAATCCTTTCTTTATCTGACCGGTATATGTATCATCATTAGAGCCCGGCGTAATCCAGCAGTTTCCCGCCTGTACCATTGCTGCCACATCTACACTGTCATAGGTTGTCCAATCCGTCATTACAAAACCGGCAAACCCATTTTCTTCTCTGAGAAGCCCCTGTAGAAGTTCTTCATCCGCTGCTGTCGGGCAGCCGTTTACCGCATTATACGCCGTCATAAAGCTGGCTGGCATATGAACATCCATCGCATATTCAAAAGTTCGGAAATAAATTTCCCGGATTGCACGTTCGGAAATCAGACTCTGATTTCGCTTTCTGGAAGATTCACAGTTGTTCCCGATAAAATGTTTATAGCAGCTTCCGATCCCGGCTCCTTCCAATCCTTTTGCATAAAATCCGGCCATGACACCGGACAAATACGGATCTTCCGAAAAATATTCCGGCTGTCGTCCATTTAGCGGATTTCTGTGAATATTAAATGCTGGTGCAAGAACCAGCGGCATGCCCAATGCCTTCGCTTCTTCCCCGATTACACACCCGATTGCTTCCGATAATTCTTTATTGAACGAAGCACAGATTGTAACGCCTGACGGCATTCCAATATTTTTGATGTTCAGATTGACTCCGCTGTTTCCATCGCTCACCGGAAAGTCCGGCAAATCATATCCTTCTGTCTGAAATACACGACCTGCCTCACCGATACCTTCCATTCCCCACCCTGCCGAGGCACAGATGCTGATGCGGGCAAGTTCCTCCGGTGACATCTGTGCCACAAACTCAGCCGCACGTGACGGATTTTTTCTTACAGCATCAAATGTTACCTTCTCTTCCGGTTTCTCCATATCAAACTTTGCAGGATAATGTTTCCTCTTCTCATAAGGCAAAAATGTCAACTTATTTTTGACCACTCCGGAATGCGCTCCTGTCGGCCATGTATCATCCGGATTTGTTTTGGATAATCTTGTAAATTTGTAATCGCAGCAAAGCAGATTGGTTACCTGTTTGATTATTCTTGTTTCTTCTTCGTCGAATCCGCCGCATTCCGCTGCTTCAATACTGTTTCCCACATAAATACGGTAATATCCTTTTGATAAAATATACGCCGCTTTTTCTTCCGAATATGAAGTCAATACTTTCACCGGAACATGAACAGGAATCTTCTGTTCCTCTCCCGGAAGCAGTTCCTTTGTTTTTTCAAAGAATACCAGTTCTTTTTCCGGCTGCTCCAGTTCTGATTCCGGTTTGCCTACATAAACCTGAACAACTTCTTTTCCGGCTTTTTCCCCGACATTCTTCACATATACATCCAGTTCCAGTACTTCCCCGTCAAATCGAATATTCTCCTGCCTGATACAAAACTCTGTATAACTTAATCCGTAGCCAAACGGATACGCCACTTTTTTCCTGAATGTTGTAAAATAACGATATCCCACATAAATGTCTTCCTCGTAACAAGTATCCACATATATATTTTCATCTGCTGTCAGACGTGTTTTATCTACACAGTCATAGAAATTTTTCGACGACGGAATATCAAAATAATCCTTTGCCCATGTATCCGGCAGCTTCCCTGACGGATTTACAGCCCCACTCAGGATATCCGAAAGTGCCGGTCCTGCAAGCATTCCACCAAATCCCGAATATATAAGTCCTGCAACTGCATACTTTTCTGCAAATGTCACATCAATCGGATATCCGACATTTAAAACCACAATTGTCTTTGCAAATGTATCCGTTACTTTTGCAATAAGTGCTTCTTCAGCCTCGCTCAGATAGTATTCCCCTTTCGCCGTGGAAGCATCCTGGTTTTCTCCTGCTGCACGTGTCAGGAACACGATTGCCGTATCGGACAATTTCTTTGCACGCATCAACATCTCGTCCTCCGGTATCTCATCCCTGTCACAGCCGTAAAATTCAACCAGTTCTTCATTCAGTGAATAAGCTTCTCCTTCCCTGACAGCCTCCACAAAATTAACACTGTAGCGAGGATTGATTTTGCCTGCCCCCACTGCTCCGATACGAAATTCGTGAATACCTCTGCCAAACAGATTCAATACCGTTCCCTTCTTCAGTGGAAGAACTTCCGCCTCATTTTTCAAAAGAACGATTCCCTCCCTGGCGGCTTCCAGTGCAATCTGTTCATGTGCTGCATCTTCCGGCTTCGGTTTCACTTTTTCCACACCTCTGACCGTAAAATCCTGCGGATTCATCTCATTCCCATCCATGTCCACAAAACCTTCCACGTGAAGTTGATATTCCCGACCGTACTCTGTCACAAGTCCCCGAAGCGGAATTCCAAGCACCCACATATTTCCCATAACTTCCATATATTGGTTGATACAGCCGGATACCACCCTGCTATCTAAGGTGACGGTTCCCTGAATATCCGGATTCATCGGCTTTGCCCACATCATAAGCAGACAGCCGGATAGTCGACGATCCAGCATAAAATACAATCCGTCAATATCATGAAAATCGTACTCCAGCGGTCCCATTTCAAAAAGCAATGGTTTATCTTCTTTTCCTGTCGGAAGCTGTTCCCAAAAATCTTCCATTCCCATGTTGAGTTCTCCTTTTAAATACTTTCATTGAGTTATCGTAACTGTTCAGTACCCTCACAGTTACGAGTTATCTATAAAATATCAAACCATATAATTTTTGTATTACAATATTGATTACAATATTTCAATTTTGTCCTTGTTTTTATAAATAGAACACCTTATAATTAGTATTACATCCATTTCAAAGAGAGTTTAAAAGTACGGTTTTACCTGGAGGAGTCTTCCATGATTACTGATTTAAAGGCATTTTGTGAATTATTTTATGCATCAACCTCCATACCGATTGGCTATTACCACGCTTCACCCGACAATGACTGTTCCTTTCCTTCGATTTTGGAAGATCCGTCTGTTTTTAAAGGCATCCTGTCCGGTTTCCGACATTTCACAAAAAACCCGGACTATTTTATCTCGCAGTCCTTCGGCTATTATGGTTATATAAAGCCGGAGCATGCTGATTGCGTAATCATCATTGGCCCTGTATTCAGCACACCTATTTCAGATCTTACACTTCGCACTTTCATGCAGGAATGGGCAATCAGTCAGGAACACAAACCGGATATACTCCAATTTCTGGTCAATATTCCTCAGATTTCCTTTAACCAGTTTCTCCAGACACTTGCCTGGCTTCACCTGTGTTTCAACGATGAATATATTTCTGTTGGACAGCATTTTAATCTGGAAAACACAAGCAGCATCAGCGAGTTTTCCAATGTACATTCCAATCAGGTGATGAATGCAAAGGAAGAACAGCATTTTCATAATACCTACCAGTTTGAACAGAAACTTCTGCAGTATATTCAAAATGGAGACGTCGAAAAAATGAAAACATTGTTAAACACCCCCTCCGAATTATCGGGTGGTCTTATGGCTGACAACTCCCTCCGGCAGGAAAAGAATGTTTTCATTACAACTGTTGCAATTGTTACAAGAAGTGCCATTGCCGGAGGAATGGATATGGAACAGGCTTACCAGCTTGCCGATGTATATATCCGTGAATGTGAAAAGCTGCAGAATATTTCCCACATTGAAACCTTGTCTTATTCTATGCTGATTGATTTTACGGAACGGGTTTCGCAAAATAAAATTCCTCAGGGAATGTCTCTGGAAATATTTGAGTGTATTCAGTTTATTACTCACCACATCAACGAATCCATTCAGGTTGGCGATGTAGCTGAGCATATCGGAAGAAGCCGCTCTTATTTGACAAACAAGTTCAAAAAAGAGCTCGGCTTCGATGTCTGCAGCTTCATTATGCGGTGTAAGCTGGAAGAGGCAAAAAGTCTCCTGACATATTCGGATAAGACATTAAGCGAAATCAGTAACTATCTTTGTTTTTCCAGTCAGTCTTACTTTCAGACTGTATTTAAGAAAAAATATGGTCTGACTCCGACACAGTATCGGAATCAGACCCACAAAATCTACTAATATACCAGGCGGGGCATCTTTCTATTTGATGTTCAGAACGAGTTTTTCTTCTGCAAAATTTACCGCTGAAATGGTTACGACTGCCTTCCCCGAACATTTTGCAGCCCGGATTACTGCCATTACACTGCCGTCATAGGTATTCCATGTATGAGACTGGTAACTTCCTTCGCAGCTCGGGTCTGCACTTCCGAATCCCTGCAATGCAGCACATCCCTCTACTTTAATTGTAACTGCTGCACTTTCCCGACGATTGAAATTTCCTGCTGCGTCTTCCAGTCTGATTTTTACGAAAGTAAGACTTTCTCCGTCAGCAGGAAGTTCATTCCGGTCGGCTTCAACCTTAAGCTTCACCGCTTTCCCTGCTGTCTGTAAGACAGCCCGGCCTGCCTCCACTCCGTTCAGATAACTGACTGCCTCTAGCTTTCCCGGATGATAAGGTACCTCATACGTCACAACATATACTCCGCCAATCGACTTTCGTCCCAGACTTTCCCCATTCAAGAACAGTTCTGCCTCATCTGCATTGGCATAAACATCCACACTTGCTGTTTCCCCTTCATATCCCGGCCATGTCCAGCTTGCAAGGTTATCCTTCCACATCCACGGTGTTTTTCCGACTTCAATTCCTGCCTTATCCATCCGAAGTACACCGATAGATGGTGCATGGCCAATTCCAAATACTGCCTGCCGTAGATAACTGATTGGTTTACGATCACCAAGAATATCAATGTCACCGATACCTGCCAGTCTGTCCGGCCAATGCGCTGAAAAATTCACTCCTCCATTATAATGGAATATACCGCATCCGGCCTCTCCCAGATAATCATATCCGGTCCATGTAAAGTCTCCTAACACATGTGGATTGCGCTTTACGATATCCCACAAATGAACAATGTCCGCCGGAAAAGTCTCTGTGCCAAGCACAACCCGATTCGGATGACGTATGTGATCTTCTTCATGTAATGCCGTCAGATAATTATATCCGGCAATGTCATTTGCCGCAGCAAATTCTCCTATCATTTCTTCCAGAATCGGACTGGTGGCAATCGCATCTGCCAGCGGTCCCACCATAACCTCAGCCATCCCATTGATTTCATCTGCGCCTCCACGCTTCTGCTCATCCGGCTGCTGCATCGCTTCAAGCTGCTCCGGAGTCATCCCTGTAGCCTGGCACATAATTTCGCCCATTCGGTCATTTCCTGCCATCAGACCATTGATTCCGTTCGTCGTATAGCGTGTGGCATCCAGCCGTTTCATTTCTGCATGAATCCTCCGATTCCATTCTGCCCCTTTTTGAGTGCCCGCCTCCGGAATCTCATTTCCGGTCGAGTACAAAATCACGCATGGATGATTATAGTCTTTTTCCACCATGTCCCACACATCCTGCTTCCAATGTGTCGGAAAATAATTTGCATAGTCATGGGGATTCTTTGTCCGAGTCCACATATCACTCAGTTCATCCATCACCAACACGCCCAGCTTATCACAGGCATCCAGCATTGCCTTACTCATCGGATGATGTGCACTTCGAAGAGCGTTAAATCCGGCTTCCTTCATCTGGCGGCAACGCCGATACTCCGCATCTGGAAATGTTGCCGCTCCGATAATCCCATTATCATGGTGAATACAAGTCCCCCTCAGTTTCGTTGGTTTACCGTTCACCAACAGACCATGTTTTGCATTCAGCCGAAGTGTACGGATTCCTGTTGAAATATTTACACTGTCTATCGGATTTTCATCCTCAGAAATTGTAATCCGGCAGGAGTATAGATTTGGTGTTTCATCACTCCACAATGCAGGATGCTCTACAAGCAAACACTGACAGCACATCTGCGTGCTTTCTCCAAAAACAGTTACCGGTATGTGCTCTGCGGCTGCTTCTGCCCCATTCGGTCCGGTCAATGTAATTTCCACCTGTACCGTTTCGGAAACCATTCCCCGATTACAGATTGGAACCTCTACTTCCACGACTGCCGCCTCACAGTCAGCTTCTCTTGTTGTAACACGCACCCCCTGGGCAGGAATATGCACAGTCTTTCCCACCCATGCATACACAGAACGGTATAACCCCGCACCACTATACCAACGGCTGGACTGCTCTATACTGCATACTTCTACTTTCAGTTCATTTTCCTGGCCATACTTCAGATAACCGCTGACGTCTGCAAAAATACCTGTATATGGATTCACATGCTCTGTTACAAGATCCCCGTTCATATAAATACGGCAGGTATCTGCAACACCTTCAAATTCCAAAACAACTGTATATCCCCTCCACGCTTCCGGAATCTCCCACTTTTTCATGTATGTATATTCACCGCCCGGATAAAATCCTGTCTGATGTGCATTCGCAGTTGCCGGAGTTCTTTCCTGATAAATCATGGCATCATGGGGCAAATCAATATTTTCTATATTTCCTGCGTCTCCCATCATTAACTCCATCATTGTTATGGTTCCTTTGGCAAACTGCCAATTCTTGTTTAAAGATATTTTTTTCATTCGGACCTCCCTAATGCAGCTTGTTCATTTTTTTACTATTCTAACAGTTGAAGAGTATTCCGTATTATAAATATAAATTTATTATTATAATTTTGTAACACAATTTTTCAAATTATTCTTGACAAATCTCTTTTTGTGCGTATGATTACAATTAAAAGTTCTTTTTAGAACTGTTTTATTTAAAACTGTTCTGTGATACATTTTGGTTGAACTCAATCGAATCATTCTGTATCTGAACACAAAAGGAGTTTTGGATAATGAATTCAACCCATTTTCTTGTACAATTCCGGCAACTGAACAAACTGTACGAATGTATGCTGAAAGAAATATGCAGACGGCATAAGCTGACATTGATTGAGACAACGATCATCAGTTTTCTCTATAATAATCCGGGTCGTGACACAGCTGCTGACATCGTAGAACTACGGATGCTTTCCAAGGGAAATGTCTCTCAGGCTGTAGAACTGCTGATTCAAAAATCTTTACTGAAACGGATTCCGGATGAAAATGACCGGCGAAGGATTCATCTTGAGCTGCTTCCGGATGCAATTCCAATCACGAATGAGATTGATACGATAAAGGAGACATTCCGTACAGAGCTTTTCCATGGTTTTTCCAAAGAAGAGGAAGAGCAGCTGGAATTTTTGAACCGGAAACTGATGGAAAATGCAAAAAATGCATTCAAAATGCAGCAACAGAACTCAGACAAATAATTTGTAAAGGAAGAATGAGAAATGAACGAGAACAAGAATTTTTTAGGAACCGAACCTATCGGTAAATTGTTATTGCGTCTGGCACTGCCTACCGTTGCAGCACAGATGATCAACATGCTTTACAATATCGTAGACCGTATCTACATTGGTCACATTCCAAATGTAGGTGCTCTTGCACTGACCGGCGTAGGTGTTTGTATGCCACTGATCATGATCGTAGCGGCATTCGCTGCCCTTGTCGGAAACGGTGGGGCCCCGCGCGCATCTATTTTCATGGGACAGAGAGATACAGAGTCTGCTGAGAAAACCCTCGGCAACTGTTTTCTCACACAGCTCATCATATCTGCGATCCTTACTATCGTGCTTCTGATTGGAAACCGGACTTTCCTGCTTTCTTTTGGAGCAAGTGAGAACACGATTGAATATGCTGTTTCCTATATGAACATTTACGCTATCGGAACGCTTTTTGTACAACTCACACTTGGAATGAACGCGTTTATCACAGCTCAGGGATTTGCCAAAACCGGTATGCTCTCCGTATTGATCGGTGCTGTTACCAATATTATCCTGGATCCGATCTTCATCTTTGGATTTGGACTCGGAGTCCGCGGTGCTGCCCTTGCCACTGTTATTTCTCAGGCCTGCTCCTGCATCTGGGTTCTGACGTTCCTGTTTGGAAAAAAGACAACATTGAAACTGAAAGTTTGCAATATGAAACTTCAGTCTAAGATTATCCTGCCTTCACTCGCTCTCGGTTCTTCCATCTTTGTGATGCAGGCAAGTGAAAGTATCATCTCCGTTTGTTTCAACTCTTCTCTTTTGAAATACGGTGGAGATATCGCAGTTGGTGCAATGACAATCCTGACAAGTGTTATGCAGTTTGCCATGCTTCCGCTGCAGGGAGTCGGACAAGGTTCACAGCCGATCATCAGCTACAACTACGGAGCCAAAAATGTGGATCGTGTCAAATCTGCCTTTAAACTTCTTTTGAAGGTCAGTCTGACATACTCCGTTTTCCTGTGGCTCTGCGTCATGATCTTCCCGCAGGTATTTGCAGGAATGTTCACCTCCGATGCCACATTGCTTGCATTTACTGCAAAAGCGCTGCGCATCTATCTGGCATGTCTGTTTATGTTCGGTATCCAGATTGCCTGCCAGATGACATTTACATCTATCGGAAGAGCTAAAGCATCGATCATCGTTGCAGTTATGAGAAAATTCATCCTTCTCATTCCGTTGATCTACATCATGCCGGCAATCTTACATAGCAACCAGACAATGGCTGTGTATATGGCTGAGCCGATTGCAGACTTCTTGGCGGTCACATTCACTGCAGTACTGTTCTTCTTCGAATTCCGAAAAGCACTGCGGGAGTTGTTTGTTAAATAATTTTTGAGTTAGGAAATTTAATAATGCCTGACACCTGGTGGTCCTAGAAAAATACCGGGACAGAGGAAACTTGAATCCCCTGTTCCGGTATTTTTTTGTAGATCTGTATGTTTATTCTGCTGCGTTTAGCGCTGCAACAAGCTGGTTCAGTGCTTCCTTTGTCACTCCCGGTACAAAACTCAGCATCTGTCTGAGCGGCATGGCTTCCATCATTGCCGCCATCATTTCGTCGTTGATCACTCCGGAATCATCCTGCATCTGTTCCTCTGTACTCTCGCCGTCCATTCCTTCCATTTCACCCATTGCCTGTTCCAATATGGCTTTTCCTTTCGGGTCTGCCATGATTTCTCCCATTGTGGAATTGAGGGTATACACTTTCGGCAGGACGGTTTCTGATTCTACCTGTACTTCCTCTGACAGAAGCACTTCCTGTGCATTCCGGCAAATCTGGATTTCATAGGCTCCGGTCTCCACATGCCAGTCATGGATTTCCGTATTCCAGTATGCATAGGCTCTGCTGTCAAGTTCAAAGGTGACGGTTTTTGTCTCACCCGGTGCAAGTTCTGTTTTTTCAAATGCTTTTAACTCCCGTACCGGGCGGATGATTGTTCCGCCCTTCGGCGCTACGTAAAGCTGTACGACTTCCTTTCCTGTACATGCGCCTGTATTTGTTACGTCTACGGATACCAGCAGTTTTTCACTTTCCTTAAACTCCTTTTTGTCCACCGTAAGATTGCCGTAAGAAAAGGTCGTATAAGACAATCCGTATCCGAACGGGAACAGGACTTCCATTTCTTTGGATGTGTAATAGCGGTATCCCACAAATACGCCCTCTGAATAAACCGATTTGTCATGTTCTCCGCCGTAATTCAAATAGCACGGCGTATCCTGTATCCGAAGTGGGAATGTTTCCGCCAATCGTCCGCTTGGATTTGCATTTCCGTAAAGCACATTGACCACTGCGCCGCCCACAGCCTGTCCGCCCAGGTAGGCTTCCAGCACGGCTTTTACTTTTCCGAGCCACGGCATTTCTATCGGAGCGCCGTTGTGAAGCACAACTATGGTGTTCGGCTGTGCTTCCGCCACCGCTTCAATCAGTGCGTTCTGGCAGTTCGGCATCCCAAGATGCTTCCGGTCATACCCTTCGGATTCAAAGCTGTCCGGCAGTCCGGCAAAGATTACCGCCACATCCGCATTAGCAGCAGCCTCTACGGCTTTTGCAGCCAATGCTTCATCCACTTTATCCTCAACATCATCAAAGCCTTTGGCAAATGTGATGTTTTCCTTTTTTACAGTTGCGAGAAATTCTACGGCGTCCATTGCAGATTCTGTTTTAAAGCTGTTGATGTGGGAACTTCCGCCGCCCTGATAGCGTGGTTCCTCGGCGTATTTGCCGATAAAAGCCACCTTTTTGTCTGCGGACAACGGGAGAAGCGCATCCTCATTTTTCAGAAGCACAATACACTCCTCTTCGATTTCCCGGGCTGTCTCATGGTCTTTTTCATGCTGAAATACCGCGTTTTTGTCTCTGTTTTCCTCATATTTGAAAATAACATTCAAATATTCTTCACAGGACTTGTCCAGTACAGATTCATCCAGTGTTCCGTCCTGTACTGCGGCAACAATTTCCACATCCGTAGCGCCTTCACAGGACGGCATTTCCAGATTGCAGCCTGCTTTCAGAGCTTCCACACGGTCATTCATCGCACCCCAGTCTGTCATTACATAGCCGTCAAATCCCCATTCCTTGCGGAGCACATCTGTGAGCATTTCTTTATTTTCACAAAGGTATGTGCCGTTCAGCTTGTTGTATGCGTTCATAA
Source organism: Ruminococcus sp. AF17-22AC (assembly GCF_003460065.1). Classification (NCBI taxonomy): domain Bacteria; kingdom Bacillati; phylum Bacillota; class Clostridia; order Eubacteriales; family Oscillospiraceae; genus Ruminococcus; species Ruminococcus sp. AF17-22AC. The sequence continues at coordinate 75,707 of NZ_QRXT01000012.1, read as the reverse complement.
TGGTCCACGGCTTTTCCTTCTTTACCATTCCTTCAAAAGAAGCAAGGTAAATTTCACGCATGGTGCGTTCATCCATTTCTGAAGAGCTTGTTAAGCGGTGATATTCCTGGTTATTTGCCATAAAATGCTTCGGACTTGTTCCGATATGTTTGCTCTGGACGCCGTGGACAAGCGCACCTGCCATTTCCGTTGACACAAGTGGGTCCTCTGAATAGTATTCAAAATTACGTCCGCACAGCGGGGAACGCTTAATGTTCATAGCCGGGCCTAAGATTGTGCTTACATTTTCTGCCTGACACTCTTCCCCCAGTGTTTCTCCAAGTTTTGTCACCAGCTCACGGTTAAAGCTGGATGCGGTTGCACATCCCGCTGGAAAGCAAACAGCCTGAATGCTGTCGTTGATTCCCAAATGGTCTGCTTTATCGTCCTGCTTGCGGAGTCCGTGAGGTCCGTCTGAGACCATTTCCGAAGGGATTCCGAGACGTTCCACTCCTTTTGTGTGCCAGAAATCAAGCCCGGAACACAAAGATGCTTTCTCCTCCAGAGTCATTCTGGAGACCAATTCTTTTATTTTTGCTGTTTCCATGTTTCATCCTCCTGCCAATCTTTCTCTTTTGGATAAAGATAGCATATATTTTTCTTTTCGTATTATAGTTTTGAGTTATTTATTGTAAAAATAGGTTTGCATTTCCTTTACTGAATGGTCACGGAATGCAGTACCACATCTCCTTTACAGGTTACTTTGATTTCATAGGTTCCCGGCTCTGCTTCCGTGTATATTCCAGGATTTCGGGTCGCATTTGGCATTATCAATAATTATCCCCTGATAAGTAAATGGCCCTAACGGACTTTTCGACGTTGCATAGGCAAGGCAGGTCAGTTTTTTATCCCGGTACACACACGGATATACATAATAATAAATGCCGTTTCGCTTCCGCATGGAGCTTCTGATGATAAGCGTGATTATGAACTGTATTTGCGGATAGGCTGGAGCCCTGACAACTGATATATTCATAGCATAATGATATGGACAGGACATTTATTTAGTCCCGTCCTTCTTATATGTTGTATCACGTTTTAATCAGTACTATAATAAAGAAAACTTGAATTTGAAAGAGTGTTTGCAATGAATGAAAAGATATATAAAACGCAAAGTGGATGTATTCATTATTGGATAAATCTGGGACAAGATCCAGAAAAAGCAACCTTGATTTTCCTTCCAGGTTTAACTGCCGACCATAGACTATTTGATAAACAAATTGAATTCTTTGAAGGCATATATAATGTTTTTGTATGGGATGCACCTGGTCATGCAAAATCCTGGCCGTTTGAATTTAATTTTTCTTTGTCGGATAAAGCGAAATGGCTTGATGATATTTTGAGCTTGGAAAACATTCGGTATCCAGTGATTATAGGACAATCCATGGGAGGTTATGTTGGTCAAGCGTATGCAGAATTATTTCCCAACAAGCTGAAAGGATTTATTTCTATTGATTCTGCTCCTTTACAAAGAAAATATGTAACAGGAATCGAGCTGTGGCTTCTGAAAAAAATGGAGCCAGTATATAGATACTATCCTTGGAAATCATTATTGAAAACGGGAACAAATGGTGTGGCTACATCCGAATATGGTAGAAAATTAATGCATGATATTATGATGATCTACGATGGTGACCAAAAAAGATATGCCAAAATCGCAGGTCATGGTTTTAGAATATTGGCAGAAGCAATGGAAACTAATCTTCCATACAGGATAAACTGTCCGGCTCAACTGATATGTGGAGAAAAAGATCATGCCGGTTCTTGTATTCGTTACAATAATGCATGGCATAAAAATACTGGAATTCCTATTGCATGGATTAAAAATGCAGGACATAATTCAAATACCGATGCACCGGAGGAAGTGAATTCGTTAATAGAAAAACTGATAAATAAGATATGATGAATCGTAGGAAAATCGCAGTTTGTCGTAAACATTTACATACTATTGTTTAGAAAAAAACAGTTCCGTTTATCCCCTCGAATTTCTCCTATAAGTGAAGGAACAATTTCTAACTTTATGACAGGGTTACATGCCCTGTCATTTTTATGGTCATTTTTAGAAAATCTGTTCCCGAATCACAAGATTATATAGCAGTGACCCTGTATGATAGAATAAATTCATCCATAGATGCCCGGTCACAGAGGTATTGCTACCTCGGAAAGGAGATTTTATGAAGAGACCGGACAACAACAAAATAACAGCACTTTACGAAAGACTGTCACGAGATAATGAACTGAATGGGGACAGCAACAGCATTGTAAACCAGAAGAAAATGCTTGAAAAGTATGCCAAAGAACAGGGGTTTACGAACCTTGCACACTATACCGACGATGGATATAGCGGTACTAACTTTGACAGACCGGATTGGAAGCGGTTGACTGCCGACATTGAAGAAGGAAAAATCGGATGTGTTATCGTCAAGGATATGAGTCGAATCGGCAGAAATTATCTGGAAGTAGGCTTTTATACGGAGGTTTTATTCCGAGAAAAAGGCGTCCGCTTTATTGCCATTTCCAATGGTGTTGACAGCACACATTCTGAATCCAATGAATTTGCACCATTCTTAAACATTATGAATGAATGGTATGTGCGTGATACCAGCAGAAAAATCAAGTCTGTACTTCGCAACAAGGGTATGGAAGGCAAACATCTGACTTCTAATGCCATCTACGGATACAAAAAAGACCCGGAAGATAACAACCACTGGCTTGTTGATGAAGAAGCCGCTGCTGTGGTAAGACGTATTTTCCAGTTAATTATTGAAGGGAATGGACCGATGCAGGTTGCCAGAATACTCACAAACGAAAAGGTTGAGCGTCCATCCTACTATCTTGCGAAGACAAGCATTCCCAATATACTAATCCGGAGGACTGGATGATATTCAGAGATACGCAGGAAGCTATTGTTGATGAAGACACCTGGTATGTGGTTCAGAAAATCAGAGAGACCAAGCACCGCCCAATAGCACAGGGCAAAGCAAATCCGTTAACCGGACTCATGTTTTGCGCAGATTGTGGTGGTGAATTTATAAAATTTATCGCAACGGTTTTTAAGTTTTTGCTTCTTGATTACTTAACGGCGGAAAAAGAATGTTTTCACATAGGGCTGTTGTTTACATGTCATTTTTTTGTTTTTTTAATTCTATACCCACCAGTACAACAGATAGCATAAACGCTGAAAAATCAGCAACAGGTCCCGCAAGCAATACTCCCATAATTCCGAAACGAAGCGGGAGCAGCAGGGTAAGCGGAATCAACACAAAGGTCTGCCTTGTTAATGCCAACAGAGCACCTTTTAACGATTTTCCTATTGCGGTAAAAAAACTGGAAGAAAGCAACTGCACACCATTTACCAACACCATGAAAAGATAGGTACGCATGAACAAAACAGCAAATTCAAAATACAGCTCGTTCCCATCTCCGAATAGCGAAATGATAGATTGCGGGAAAAATTGAAATGCGATGAAAGCAATTGTGGAAACAACAAGGTTCCATTTTACCGCAAGCAGGTAAGCCTCCCGTACACGATGGTATTGCCTTGCCCCATAGTTGAAGCCGATAATCGGCTGTGTTCCCTGCGAGATTCCTACAACAATCGCAAGGATTATGGCATTTGTTTTCATAACGATTCCGCAAGCAGCTAAGGGAATATCTGTTCCATATTTTGTTAATGCGCCGTAATAAGTCAACGAATTGTACTGAATGATTTGAATCACGGTAACTGCAATCTGGTTTGAGCTGCTGCTGATTCCCATGCTGCAAATTTTCATACTTTCTTTGATGTCCAATAAAAACGACTCTTTTTCAAAATGGATTGTTTGGAAACGCCATAGATAACGGAGTGCGAGTATGAAGGAAAAAATTTGCCCAATAACTGTTGCCCAAGCTGCGCCGGCAATCCCCCAATCGCAAGCAAAAATAAAAATAGGGTCAAGAATGGTATTGATAATAGCTCCCATAACCATGCAAACCATTGAATACTTTGGTTTTCCATCTGCTCGAATCAAATTGCTCATACCATTCGTTACAATAAGAAACGGCATTCCAATCAATGTTATGCTAGCATACTGCTTTGCATATGGAAATACATCTGTCGTTGCCCCAAATGCCTTTAGGAGCAAAGACAGAAAAGCTTCACCAACCAATAAATAAATAATTCCGAAAATCCCCATCAGAACAATACCATTTCCCGCTGCTTTGGCGGCAGCTTTCGGCTCTTTGCGTCCAAGACAGAGGGAAACACGGGAAGCACTGCCAATTCCAACCAGCAGTGCAATAGCAAGGCAGATGGTAGAGAACGGGTAGGCAACATTGGTTGCTGCATTTCCCAGATAACCGACCCCTTGACCAATAAAAATCTGATCCACAATATTGTAGATTGAGCCGACAAGAGACGCCATAATACTGGGAATGGCAAAATCTTTCAACAGTTTTGAAATTTTTTCATATCCTAGGGGATTCTCAGTCATTAAATTCATCCCCCTTTCTTTCTATACGGAGTTCCGCTGTAATATTTTCACCTGCCTGAATCAGCAAATCAATAAAGAGGTTTTTATCGGATTCCCTGAAGCCTTGCAATAAAAGAGCTTCTGTCTTTTCACATACCGTCTGTATCTCATCAATTACAGACAGCGCACGTTCCGTAGGATACAGCTTACACGTCCGCTTATCCTTATCATTTGGGGAACGCATAATCATTCCCTGCTTTTCTAATGCCGCAACTGTCCGTACAATATTGCTCGGATGAACATAAAACATATCCATTAAAGAATCCTGTAAAATGCCAGGCGAACGACAGATTTTAATCAAAAACATATATTGGCTGTTGTTGATTCCAAAGGGGGCAAGCTGTTTATCCAAATAGATTTTGTAAAATCGGTCTGTTACTGAAAGCCATTTTAATAGTTTCATAGATATATTCCTCCTAACCACCAGTATTATAATACAATATGCGTGCGCACGCAACTACTTTTAACATTATATCTGCCGCTTTGTCCTCCTAAACACAAATCAATTCTACATCTATAATCTCTACTGCTCTGCTACGAATATTATTCATTTTCCTAACCCATTCCATCTGATCCTGCATCTTCAGTTTTTCTGTCACGCCCCACTGCTCAGCCATCTGTTCCACCAGCATTTCAACTTTTTCTCTCGCTTCTTTATCGACCTGATTCAAATGCTCCGTCAATTTCCCGGTAAGTACCAGATACTGATACCTGGCACTCCTGTGTTCCTTCAGAAACTGTTTTCGCATTATTCCATATTTCCCATATGTAGGTTCTTCCTCATTGATTTCCAGATCCGGCAGATAATAATCTCCATGCAATGTGTAGCTCAGTCCGTTCTTTTCATCATAAATCTGTTTCTTCATATTCTTACAACTCCATTCCTCTGTATTTTGCTTTGTTCTTTTTTATCTGTGCATTGTATTCTTCACTTTGTTCTTTCGCCCATGGTATGCGATCACTTATTTTTTTCGGCATTTGTTCTTTCTGCTTTTTCGCTTCAAGTTCCGCCTGCATCCGGATATCGTCCTGCACCAGTCGTTCTACCATATCTTTCCCCAACATGCGTAAAAGTCGGTTATATCTGTCTGCAATTCCCTGCAGAATTTCTTTCTCACCGGATAATTTCTGATAATCCTTCTGAACTTCTGCCAGTTCCTTTTTAGTGTTCTCGTGCTCCTGCTTTTTCTTCTGAAACTTACTTTTCCACTTATCTCTTTCTCTGGTAAGTTCTTTAACCTGTGCAGCCATCGCACCAATTTTATTCTTCATTTCAATGAACAAGGGTTTTATTTTCTTATCCCGATAAGTTACCGCACGTTCCAATGCTGTAGCTTCCGGCAAAAATGTTTTGATCATTCCATATTCTTTTATTTCCTTACTGACATTATCCATCACCGGTTGCAGGAATTCTCTTCTGTCCTCCAGTTTTTTCAATTCCGTTTCTGCTTTCTCAGCACGTCTTTCCGCTGTTTCTTTATCTTTCTGGAACTGAATTTTTTCTTCTTCCAGTAATTTAATATCTGCCCTTGCGTCCGCAATCTGAGAAGTCAATCCTTCATTCTCCGCTGTCAGATATTCCTTTTTCTGTTCCAGTTCCTGCACTTCCTTCTTACGCTCTTTCTTCTTGAAATTGTAAACATCCAGATGCTCTTCATGTGTACCTTTCTGTTCCCATTCAATTCCATGTTGCTTTGCGATTTCTGCCAGCACTTCTTTTTCATGATTTATCCACTGATTCAGTTCTGTATCATGCTTATTTCCACCTTGAAATCCAAGACTTTTCAATGCCTGCTTCAGTGAAACTCTGGTATCCATTCCTTTTCCCTTCCAGTTAATCACATAAGGCACAAAGTCAATATGCAAATGCGGAGTAGCTTCATCCTGATGCAGATAGCAGCTAAAGACCCGAAGTGTCGGATTCCGCTTCTGGAAGTCTTTCACATATTCGTCCAGTACCTTTACAGCCAGATTTCCTTCTGACGTTCCCACCGCCATATCCTCACGATTTCCTATCTGGAATATCACTTCATGGAACAACTTTTCCTGTTTGCTCTGTCGGATTTTTTCATAATAATTTGCAATCTGCCGGTCCTTTCTTTTCCCGATATTGTATCTCTCCACAGCATCGTCAAACAGTTCTTTATAAACTTCTTTCAGATTCTCATTCTTATAGCAAATGTTCAATTGTACTCTGTCCGGATCTACATTCTCTGCTACAAAATCTCGTCTGTTATGAGCCAGTGAGCCGGCTCCGATCATGCCACTGATTGTTCGTTTTATCATATGTTTTCTCACCTCTTCTCTGTTTGAGTGCCAGATATGGCACATAATTTTTATTTACGCCAGATATGGCGATATTAAAGAAACTTTCGCCGGATACGGCGGTTTTGTTACTTTTGTCAAAAGTAACGCAAAAGCACTTTCGACAGCCTGCGTCTATCAAAAGTACCTTTGCGCCCTACCGGGGGTACGCCTCCCTACGGTCGGTGTGCCGGGGGCTATTTCGCTCTGCGGGCGTTCGGCTGTTCCAGCCGCTTTAATTTCCGCTGTCAACGCATTTTGTCAACAGAAGTCAAAAAACTTTAACTGATTAATTTCTCTCATTCATTACTTTTTAAGTCTTTTTCAAAATCTCCGTTGACATTGTTGACAGTTTCCTGAAACCCTTGATTTTGCAGTATTTATACTGTCAACAGCATTTCTGTACTCTGTCTCTTTGTTGACATCAATCAAAGGGTATTTCCATTTGCTCCGGTATTTCAAGGAAGCCCTCCCTATCCGTTGACAAACTCTGTTGACATTCTTCAATCCGTACCCATGAACGCTGCCGCCCGTACTTTTCAAAACGGTGTGTTTTTCCGGAAGTCCAGCCATCCATGCCGTCCATAATCTCCCCAATTTCTCTGGACACCCATGTCGGAATATCTTCAAACGCTGCATGTTCCAGAGCTTCGCAGAATAACATTTTCGTACAGACATGCGTTCCCTCATATTTTTCAAGAAAAGCTTCTATCTGACCTGCTTTTGTATCCTCCGGCATGAAATCTTTCTGCAGTTCTTTCACGTACTTTTCCATTTCATCCGAGAGTTTAAGTTCCCAATTACCGCTCCGGTAAATCTCCATCGCCTCCGCCCACATCTGTCCAAAATAAGCTCTGGATTCCTTTTCATTTGCCAAAATATGTGTTGCTGCAGCTTCGGGATGAATCAGCACCGGGGCAAACCGTCTGTTTCCAGTCCTGTCCATCGGAAGAAATTTCAGATTGTTGGACGTACCACAGAAGATACATTGTCTCGGTCTGTCTTCCGGATGTGTTTCATAAGGAATTTTATAGGTTTCCTTTTGCCTGCTCAGGAACGATTTGATTTCCTCTATACTTTTTGCATTCGCCTGTGCAAGCATTTCTGCCATTTCAACAATCCAGTGCCCTTGTAATTTTCGATACACATTATCATCATCCAGCCGCCTTAAATCATCTGTAAACCATTCATCTTTTAGTGCCAAAAATCGAAAGAATGTTGATTTCCCGGCACCCTGTCCGCCAACCAGACATAGCATGATTTCAAATTTACAGCCCGGCTGCATAATTCTGCGGATTGCCGCAAGCATAACCAGTTTCAATACCTCATAAGTGTATTCGTTCATCTCTGCTCCCAGAAACCTGTTCAATGCAAATCGAATCCGTTCTTCTCCATCCCATTTCAGTTTTTCCAGATATGAGCGGATTGGATGATAACTGTTTTCATTTGCAATAATATCCAATGCTGTCCGGATATTCCGTTCACTGGTCAGCTCATAATTCTTTTCCAGATAATATTTCACATTATTTTCATCTGTATTTGTAAGATTGATTCCCCGTCTTTTCCACGGCATATTTCCAATAATATCTGTTTTACAGGTAAGCTCATTCCGACAGATTGATTTTTTGAGTATCGGATCATAACGCAGAACGAGCATACAATTAGAAATTGTCTGTTTTACTTTTCCTTTTTCCGTCCGAATCAGCTTTTCTTTAATCTCATCCACTGTCAGCATCTCTTCCTCCAGTGCTTCCGCAAAACTCCCTGTAAAGAGTCCGCTCGTATTCATTAAGTCTTTTCTCAAGATTAGACATCACCTCCCGTTTTTCCATAAAAAAATCCTTCAGTTCCTCTGCTTCCGCACTCCATAAAATATCAAGGTAATATTCAACTACTGCTTCTTTTTCAAGAGCTTCTGTAAACAGCGGATGCCATTTCTCATCTTCCGAATTTGGTGCGTATACGACTTTCCATGTACGCAGCCAGCTTCTATAATGAATCAGTAGCCGATACGTCTTATCCAACCATTGCCCGAATTTCTTTTCCAGACGAATGACTTTTTGCTCCTGTGTAAACTCCGGCTTTCTATATTCCTGTATCGTTTTACTTTCCTTTTTGTAAATCTGTATGGGTAATCCAAAATCGTCAATTAATTTCTTTGCCGCCTCAAACTGTGACAGACCAAACATTCTCGCTGTGAAATCGATAGCATCACCGCCTGCATTGCAGGCAAAACAATGATACGTCTTATCTACTTTCATGCTGGGATGTCGGTCATTATGAAACGGACAACAAGCCATTTTATTTCTGTTTATCTTGATTCCATACTGTTCTGCCGCCTGTCCGGCAGTCACATATCCCTTAACCTGTTCAAAAATATTCATTCGCACCTCCACCTACCCAGTTGAACAAAATCCCTGTTCAGGTTTTGGGGAATTGTTTTCCAAACTTATTCATGATATACTTTGTTTGCGACTATGGTATATCAGAATTTCTGATTATCAGGGAATTTGCTCAGGTCTTCTGATCTGGGCATTTTTCTTTTCTCATCCAACATATCTGCCAGCGCTTTCTGCTCTGTCGGATATAAATGTCCATAGGTGTTCAACGTAATCTTAATATCCTTATGCCCCAGACGTTCTTTCACCATCAACGGCTGTATGCCCTGAAAAATCAGGTATGCGGCGTGAGAATGTCTCAAATCATGAACCCGGATTTCTTTTACCCCGGCTTTTTCTGCATATCTTTTCATGCGCTTCTGTAAAGTCCGGGAAACAATCGGAAACAGTCTTGCATCGTCCGGGATACCGTAATGCATATCAATATACCTCTGCACTTTCTCTTTTAGAAAATTGGGAATATTGATTGTACGAACAGAATTTTCCGTCTTCGGAACTGTAATCACATCCTGTTTATCAATCCGATTGTAGGTTTTTGTGATATGGAGCAAATTATTTCTGAAATCAAAATCGCTTTTATTCAAGGCAAGAAGTTCTCCTTCTCTTATCCCCGTCCAGAAAAGAATTTCAAACATGATATAATCATCCGAACCTTCCTCCACTGTTCGGATAAAAGTTTCATATTCTTCCTGCGTCCAGAAATCCAGTTTTTCCGCATCCGGTTTTCCCATCTTCTTTACTTTTTTGCATGGATTGTTCGCCAGATTATAGATTTTAACTGCGTGTGTATAGAGAGCAGTAAGCTGATTCTGAATCATCCGCTCATAGGTTGGTTTATAACCTTTTGTACGAATTTCATTCTGCCATGCAATAATATCTGCCGGAGTAACTTCATTCATCTTTTTCTCACCAAAATAGGGAAGAATATGAGCGTTCATCATATCACGCTTATTTCTGACCGAATTTTGTTTCAGTTCGCCGGATTTATCCTGAAAATAAACTTCAATAAAACTGGCAAAGGTCATATCCATATCACCGGAGACACTGGCAATAAATTCCATTTCAAACTTCACCGCTTCCTTTTTTGTTCTGAAGCCTCGTTTCATTTTCTGTTTGCGCTGTCCCATCCAGTCTGTATAACGGAAAGAAGCATACCATGTCCCCTGTTTCCCATCTTTGTAAACTGACATTCTGTTCTCCCTCCTTAATCATATTGCATGTGTGAATAACCATAAAACTTTGTGTTCCAATACGGCCTCGGTATTTTACCCGGCACGACTGCATAACCTTCTTTTTCAAGCTCTGCATTCAGCTTTCTTAAGATGTCATACGCCTTGCTTCTCGAAACACCAAGGACATCCCGCACATCTTGTGCATTCATATAATACTTATTATTCATATTTGTTCTCCTTTGAATTAACATTTGTGAATTTGTTCTGTGTATTAATACTAATTCACATCAGGCAATTTGTCAAGCTGCTTTTGCGAATTTTATATTTCTCATTTTTTTGTTCCGAAATAAATTTAAAAATACATGAAAACTACTGTCTTTTCATTCATTCACTTTTGTGCTAAACTATATACACAAACAAGATTCGAGGTGAATGAAAATGGTAGGAAAGAAAATTCGTGCATATCGTGAATTCAGAGGATTAAATCAGATACAGCTTGCAGAACTGTCCGGCATAAACGTAGGTACTATCCGCAAATATGAGCTTGGGCTACGAAATCCAAAGCCAGAACAGCTTGAAAGAATTGCTTCAGCTCTTGGGCTTAATGTCAGCATTTTTCTTGATTTTAATATTGAAACTGTTGGAGACGTACTGTCACTTTTGTTCGCAATTGATGATTCCGTTGACCTTTCTTTATCCGAACCAAATCCGGAAGATAAATCATCCACTGCTATTGCATTTACTTTCAAAAATCACACTTTGCAGGATTTTATTAAAAAATGGTGTCAGTTTAAAAATGTTTATGAAAAAGAAAAAAAGGAAATTCTGGCTATCGAAGACGAAACAAAACGCCAGGAAGAATTGGACAAACTGGAAGCTGTCCATGAAGAATGGAAACTGCGTGCAATGGGAACCACAATTGGCTGCCACACCGTAGTAAAGAAAGGAACTGAGGGAATTACAGTCAAAATTACGGACTTAACATGATTTATTTTTTTGTATATACTCCCGCTGGTCGATATACAAAAAAAGAGTTGATTATTCGGAACAACTTCCCCTTAATCAACTCTTTTGACTTTATTATATTTTCGCCCTTATCGGAATTTACTCAAAAACCTCCTTCATTGCTGTTTGTCCCAATAAAATAGCAAACTCCTTCAAATCAATACTATGATTATCTTCTGAACGTCTATAATACAAATAATAAAATTTATCTCTTACACTTTTTTCTGCACGTAAGACATTTGTTACCTTCTCAAAATAACAAGGCTTTTTTAACATATCGAATTCTATTTTTATTTTTGCAAATGCTTCTTTTGCAAATCCACTTGTGAATTGGTTCGCTCTTATTATAACAAAATCAAAAGGAATCTTTTGACTATCTGCAAAACTCTTCAATACATTAAGCCATTGCAAACATTTTTTCTTTTTTTCTATCGCAGCATCATGTTTGCTTTTGTTTTTCGTATCACTTTCAGCTAATTTCAGATACTTCTGTAAATCATCTTTACAAGCCTGTAGTGCTTTTTCATTTATTTCTTGAGACTTATTGACAAAGTTCAAATACTTACATAATTCCTCTAATGATTTTTCAACTATTTCAAAAAGATTATCCGTAAACCCAACATTGAAAATCGCTTTATATTCTGACTCTGACTTCCATAATGGATGACGCCTATTCTTTCTCTCATAGTATTCGTCAATAGATTCGTTATCTAAATTTTTCATCAGAAAAATAATGTCTGCATCACATAGCAATGATACTTTATATTCATCACTTACCTTTACTCCAGTAGAGGTAAGTGCATCATATGAAAATATATTTGTATCACCATATTTTTCTTTAATTGCTTCTATTGCGCTTTGTAACAAATATGCTTCATACTGTACAACCGGATGATTTTGAATCCATTTTCTTTCCGCATCATGTGCATATACAACATTTTCTATGACACTTATAGCACCTTTAAGATATACGATTTCATATTTATCATCTAACTTCCTTATTCGTATACTTCTTAATAAGCGCTCATAGTCAATTGATACGGTTTCAAATCCTGTTATATAAGCATCTCTAATCAAATAATCTAACTTGTCTACATCTATCACAGATGAATTAAGTAGTGATATCATACAATTCAAAAAGGCATGTAACGCATCTGTCTTTTTTACATATTGATATCCCGTAATGCATCTAGCAAAAAAGCTTTTTTCCGCTTCACTCTGGAATAAATTATCAAATTGTTTTAATGAAACAATTACACTCATCAACTCATGGGGTGCTGCGTTATAATTTCTATTTTTAATTTCTTCTTGTAGATCACTATCATTACTTAATTCTATAATAGAATTATGCAATAAAGTTCTATCACCTTTTTCTAAGTAATATCCTTCTCCAGTATGTGAAAACGGTGCATGCCCCAAATCATGTAACAAGCAGGCTAGTCGAAAGATATATAAATACCTTTGAAAAGCCTCTATTTCTGAAAAACTATCCCTATCTTCATCAACTGTTTGGGTAACAATGCAACCCAAATGATACACTCCCAAAGAGTGAACAAAACGATTATGAACAGCAGATGAATATAATGGTGCATAACTAGTTTGAATAATATTTCTCAATCTCTGAAATCCCGCTGTGTCCACTATTTCAGAAATAATTTTCTGTTCTATGTCAATGTAACCATATATTGGATCTTTGAAACGTTTACAATTTAACAAGCTGAAACCCCCAGTGCACCAACAGATACTTTATCTATAAATGCCAACATAACATCCACAGAAAGATATCCTCTAAACTGCTCCCATAATTTTTCTACAGAAACGTCTTCTTTTAACCTAATACCCTCTTCAATTCCTCTTGTAAATAACTCAAAATACTCCGAATAGTCATGTAAAAACTCATTCGTTCTTTCTTTGGACAATATCAAAACAGCCTGCTCTGCTTTATCGTTCAAATACTTTACGACTAATGCCCCATACTCATCAAGTTCTTTAAACATAACTTCACGTTTTTCAGTATTTTCTACCAGTTCAATTAAAGCATTTGCCACCAAATCTTCAATTCCAATATATATGCACATATTCACCCTCCATTTATGTTAGTTTTTACATTTTACCACCAATACCGCAACAGAACAACCGTAAAATCAAAAGTTCACAATATTTTATAGAGTATACATCTTTAACGATTTATATGCCTATTCCTACTTACTATTATATTAAATTGTTATCAATCTGTTATCAAAGGCAGCGCACAGAAACATTTCTTCTGTAGCTACCTTTTCCACTGTTCGCAATTCTTTTTCTCGACTTTTCCACTTTTTCCCCGAGAGAAAAACCCGTAGAACCTAGGTTCTACGGGCATCTTACGCTTGGACACAATGGTATTCTGTGATACCAGTTTATATAATTTTATCTGTAGTCAGTGATTACTCGATGATTGTAGCAACACGTCCTGATCCTACAGTACGTCCACCTTCACGGATAGCGAAAGTAAGACCCTGGCTCATAGCGATTGGGTGGATCAGTTCGATTGTCATTTCGATGTTATCTCCAGGCATGCACATTTCTGTTCCTTCTGGAAGGTTGCAAACACCTGTTACGTCTGTTGTTCTGAAGTAGAACTGTGGACGATAGTTGTTGAAGAATGGTGTATGACGGCCACCTTCGTCTTTTGTCAGAACGTAAACCTGAGCTGTGAATTTTGTATGGCATGTAAGTGTTCCTGGTTTAGCAAGAACCTGTCCACGCTCGATTTCGTTTCTCTGAACACCACGAAGAAGAGCACCGATGTTATCACCAGCCTGAGCTTCGTCAAGAAGTTTACGGAACATTTCGATTCCTGTAACAACAACTTTACGTGTTTCTTCTTTGATACCAACGATTTCAACTTCTTCAGATACATGAAGAACACCAGCTTCTACTCTACCAGTAGCAACTGTTCCACGTCCTGTGATAGAGAATACATCCTCTACAGGCATAACGAACGGTTTGTCTGTGTCACGCTGTGGGTCCGGAATGTACTCATCAACTGCGTTCATGAGTTCCATGATCTTGTCTCCCCATGGGCCAGCCGGATCTTCAAGAGCTTTAAGAGCAGATCCCTGGATAACCGGAATGTCATCTCCTGGGAAGTCATACTCGGAAAGAAGTTCACGAATTTCCATCTCAACCAGTTCAAGAAGTTCGTCATCATCTACCATATCACATTTGTTCATGAATACAACGATGTACGGAACACCAACCTGACGAGCAAGAAGAACGTGCTCTTTTGTCTGAGCCATAACACCATCTGTAGCAGCAACTACGAGGATAGCACCATCCATCTGAGCTGCACCTGTGATCATGTTCTTAACGTAGTCAGCATGTCCTGGGCAGTCAACGTGTGCATAATGTCTATGCTCTGTCTGATACTCAACATGTGCTGTAGAAATTGTGATACCACGCTCTCTTTCTTCTGGAGCTTTATCGATATCTTCGAAGTTTTCAACTGTGTTTCCTGGAACTCTTTCAGCCAGAACTTTTGTGATAGCTGCTGTTAAAGTTGTTTTACCATGGTCAACGTGTCCGATGGTACCAATGTTACAATGCGGTTTTGTTCTCTCAAACTTAGCCTTTGCCATTTTAAAATGTCCTCCTTAAAAACTATGCTCTTTCTTTCAGAGCGTTTTTATCAGTTTTTGACTTGCTATCCTTGATTATATTGCAAATCAAGGATATTTGCAAGCTTTTTTATATCATCAGTCTTTCTTAGAAAGAATCTTTTCCTGAACGGACTTCGGAACCTGTTCGTATTTCTCGAAGAACATGGAGTAGTTACCACGTCCCTGAGTTCTGGAACGAAGGTCTGTTGCATATCCGAACATTTCAGAAAGCGGAACGAATCCACGGATCATCTTACCGCCGCCGATATCATCCATACCTTCGATACGACCACGACGGGAGTTGATATCACCGATAACATCACCCATGTAATCTTCCGGAGTAGTAACTTCGACTCTCATGATAGGCTCAAGAAGAATCGGAGCTGCTTTCTGCATAGCATCCTTGAATGCAAGGGAACCTGCAATGTGGAATGCCATTTCAGAGGAATCGACTTCATGATAAGAACCGTCGTATACGTTTGCATGAACGCCGACTACCGGGAATCCACCCAGAATACCAGCTTTCATAGCTTCTTCAATACCTTCACCAACTGCCGGGATGTATTCCTTCGGAATAGCACCACCAACAACTGTGGATTCGAACTTGTACAGTTCTTCTCCGTTGGCATCCATAGGCTCGAATTTAACTTTACAGTGACCATACTGTCCACGACCACCAGACTGTTTAGCATATTTGCTGTCAACGTCTACTGATTTAGTAATAGTCTCTTTGTATGCAACCTGAGGTGCACCAACGTTAGCCTCTACTTTGAATTCACGAAGCAGACGGTCAACGATGATTTCCAGATGCAGCTCACCCATACCAGCGATGATTGTCTGACCTGTTTCCTGATTTGTATGTGCACGGAATGTCGGGTCTTCTTCTGCCAGTTTTGCAAGAGCTTCACCAAGTTTACCCTGTCCAGCTTTTGTCTTAGGCTCGATTGCAAGCTCGATAACCGGTTCCGGGAATTCCATGGACTCAAGGATTACCGGATGCTGGTCATCACAGATTGTATCACCAGTTGTGGTGAATTTGAAACCGATTGCTGCAGCGATATCTCCTGAATATACTTTATCCAGTTCCATACGTTTATTAGCGTGCATCTGAAGGATACGGCCAACACGTTCTTTCTTGTCCTTAGTAGCGTTGAGTACATAAGAACCAGAATTCATAGTACCGGAGTATACACGGAAGTATGCCAGTTTACCAACAAATGGGTCTGTCATAATCTTGAATGCCAGAGCGGAGAACGGCTCTTCATCAGAAGAATGTCTCACGATCGGGTTGCCATCCAGGTCAACACCCTCGATTGGAGGAATGTCTGTTGGAGCAGGCATGTATTCAATGATTGCATCCAGAAGTTTCTGAACACCCTTGTTTCTGTATGCAGTACCGCAGCATACCGGTACAGCTGTACATTCACAAGTAGCTTTACGAAGAACTGCTTTTAATTTTTCATTAGACGGTTCTTCACCTTCCAGATATTCCATCATTAAATCGTCATCCAGTTCGCAGATTTTTTCTACGAGTTCTGTATGATAAAGTTCTGCTTCTTCCTGCATATCTTCCGGAATATCTGTGATAGAAATGTCTTCACCTTTCTCATCATTGTAGATATAAGCCTGCATTTCGAAAAGGTCGATGATACCTTTGAATTCATCTTCTTTTCCGATTGGAAGCTGTAAGCAGATAGCGTTTTTACCAAGACGAGTCTTGATCTGATCTACAGCATTGTAGAAGTTTGCACCGAGGATATCCATCTTGTTGATGAATGCCATACGCGGTACATTGTAAGTGTCAGCCTGACGCCATACGTTTTCTGACTGAGGTTCTACACCACCCTTTGCACAGAAGACGCCGACAGCGCCGTCAAGTACACGGAGTGAACGCTCAACCTCTACGGTGAAGTCTACGTGTCCTGGAGTATCAATGATGTTGATACGATGTTCCAGAGCACCTGGTTTCTTCTTGCAGTGATCCTGCAGAGTCCAGTGACATGTTGTAGCGGCGGAAGTAATTGTGATACCTCTCTCCTGCTCCTGCTCCATCCAGTCCATTGTTGCGGTACCTTCATGAGTATCACCGATTTTGTAGTTGACACCTGTATAATAAAGGATACGTTCTGTAAGAGTTGTCTTACCTGCATCGATATGAGCCATGATACCAATGTTTCTGGTACGCTCAAGCGGGTATTCTCTACCTTCTTTTCCAGCCAATTGGATTTTCCTCCTTGATTAGAAACGATAGTGAGCAAATGCTTTATTTGCTTCAGCCATCTTGTGCATATCTTCTTTCTTCTTAACAGATGCGCCTGTGTTGTTCATTGCATCCAGAAGCTCGTTTGCAAGTCTCTCCTCCATAGTCTTCTCGCCTCTTTTACGAGAATATGTGGTGAGCCAGCGAAGAGCCAGTGCCTGACGTCTGTCTGCTCTTACCTCGATCGGAACCTGATAAGTAGCACCACCGATACGTCTTGCTTTTACTTCGAGAAGTGGCATGATGTTGTTCATAGCCTCTTCAAAAACTTCGATAGCTGGTTTGCCAGCTTTTTCTTCGATTCTGGCGAATGCGCCGTATACAATCTTCTGAGCGACACCCTTCTTACCGTCTAACATGATGTTGTTGATAAGTTTGGTAACCACTTTGTTGTTGTACATCGGGTCTGCCAGAACGTCTCTTTTCTGAGTATGTCCTTTACGTGGCACGTTACTTCCCTCCTTAATCAAAATGATTAAATCATCGGTACTCACTATTAAAACTAAGGTGTTCGCACTGGTAAAGTCCTATATTTAACCCGCAACCGACAGGGTATATGGAATACCGTACAATATTTATAGTTATAAGTGAATCTTCGATTGATTACTTTTTTCTACTTTATTTTTTCTTAGGTCTCTTAGCACCATATTTGGAGCGGGCCTGTTTTCTGTTTGCTACACCTGCGGTATCCAGTGTACCTCTGATGATGTGGTATCTGGTACCAGGTAAGTCCTTAACACGACCACCACGGATAAGAACAACGCTATGCTCCTGAAGGTTGTGACCTTCTCCTGGGATATAGCTTGTTACTTCGATTCCGTTGGAAAGACGAACTCTGGCGATCTTTCTAAGAGCTGAGTTAGGTTTCTTAGGTGTTGCAGTTTTAACTGCTGTACAAACTCCACGTTTCTGTGGTGCAGACTGTTCAACAGCTTTCTTTCTTAAAGAGTTGAATGTTCTCTGCAGAGCCGGTGCTGTAGATTTCTTTACAGCTGTCTGACGTCCTTTTCTTACTAACTGGTTGAATGTTGGCATTCCATTTCACCTCCCGATAGATTTCTCCATGGTTTACCATGGGGTTGCGCGGTTGCTATTGTCAAATGAATAAATATTGCGCACAAAAAAACAGCGTTCCTATTGCACGCTTGCTCATTATATCCTGTAAAAATACGGCTGTCAAGCCATTTTACAGGATTTTTTCTTTATTTTACGATTTTATGATGATTGCTTTTTGTGCCCACTCTTATTATAATAATAAAAACAAATTTACACTTTATCATTTTACTTCTATATTATAAGAAAGGATTTTTATGAAAAGAAAATTCAGCCTGTCGGCAGTCCTTCTGTTTATCACCGTTCTTCTGCTCATAGCCGGCATATTTTTCATTGGTATCCAGACCAGAGGACAGCTTTTGGATACCCGAAAACAGTTCGAAACTTTCGTCTCTCAGATCAATAAAGAACAATATACGCTGACCGAAGCGCAGGCCTCGTTTGACACCGCCATCCAGAGCAAAAAAGATCTACTTAATTATTATGAAAAAAAATCCTCACCAAAGCAGCCTGCTGTTCAGGAGCATATGGATTCCGACGAATCATCTGCCGATGTTCCGACTTCTGTATTCAGTCAGGTAAATTGAAGAAAGGACCACTCTCATGAAAAAACAAAAACAAAACCGCCCTTCATTTCTCTATGCGGTCATTATTTTTCTTGCACTTGTCATTCTCGCACTCGGTGCACTGACACTCCATTCTCTGCGTGATCTGATTGATCTGCGTTCAAAAGTTTCCGGACTTCAGACAACTGTGCAGGAGCTTTCCGATGCCTCCGCCAACCTCGTGAAACAGGCACAGGAACTTGCCGGTCTGAATGACCAGCTCAGTAATGTAGCTTCTGACACTGATGCTACCGGTGCCTCCGACTACACAAATCAGGATTCACAGGAAGAAGGCATACTTTCACCATCTCACGCATCTTCTTTCACTGATTCCACGGATGAAAGTCTGGATAACCTGCTTTCTCAGCTTAAGCCATTGCTTCCGCAGGATAACGGCACATGGTCTGTATATGTGTGCAATCTTATGAAAAATACAGAAGGCACCATTGACGATCAGCAGATGCAGGCCGCAAGCCTGATCAAACTTTTCATCATGGGTGCCGTCTATGAAAATTTTGATTCACTTTGTGATACATACGGAGCTGACTCCATCAACAATTATCTGAATCCTATGATTACCGTAAGTGATAATGATGCCGCCAACACTCTTGTCAACATGCTCGGATACGGTGACGATTCCGCAGGTATGAATGCTGTAAACAACTTCTGTCAGTCTCATGGATATACCAGTACTTCCATGGGCAGACTCCTTCTTCAGGACAATACCTACGGTGATAACTATACTTCCGTCAGTGACTGCGGCCACTTTCTGAAAGAAATCTACCAGAGTAATGCAGGTACCACCGATACTACACTTTCTCATACGGATGCTATGTACTCTCTTCTCAAAATGCAGGAAAGACGAAATAAAATCCCTGCGAATCTTCCGGAAGGTGTAAAAGTTGCCAACAAAACCGGCGAGCTCGATGATGTTGAAAACGATGCCGGCATCATATACAGCACTGCAAAAGGCATTGATCTGGCCGTTTGCTTTATGTCACAGGATCTCACTGATTCTGGTGCAGCCCAGGCATCCATTGCACAAGATTCAAGGCTTATCTATGGCTATTACAACGAGTAAGTTATGAAATATCCTTCTTGTCTTCTTCATAGGACATCTCCCAGATATCTGCAAATACTGCCAGCGGACAGTCCGTGAGAAGACACATCAGAAGGAAACACTCATACGGATTTACAATGTAAATCTCACTCATACCACATTTGTGCAGAATTTCCTGAATTTCTTCCAGAAAATGATGATACCGGTTATAAGGATCATCATCCTGCATTTCCTGCGACACGATAAAAAATTCGAGAGTGATCAGGTCAAATCTTTCTACTGGAAATTTATGATTCAGAATACTGTTGATTCTCTGTCTGCTGAAACGTTTCTGGCTAAAGTGCTTTGCCAGAATTGAAGCCGACATTTTCTTTAAATTTCCCATCTTATTTACAGGAATTCCGCTGCAAATAACTTTTTCCACATCGGAATCCGTGATATCTGAAATATTCCACACTCTATTTCTGGACTTTTCCTCTTCATCCCCCTGATACATACGGGCAATAATTTCTTTTGACTTTGTGAGCAAGCGTACAAACTCCTGAAATGCCTGACTTTTTTCGGACATCGGATCATCTGTCCCTGCCTTCACATATGCAAGGTATGCCAGAAGTTTTTCTTCTGTGTCCAGACAAATTTTCCCGGAATACACCTGCGGCGCATCTGTATAGTTTGCATCCGGCTGAAGTTTCTCATATTTTTTCTTTAATTCTTCTGCCTTATGGTAACCAAACTGTTTATAATAACAATACCAGTAGATCACCTCATCCGGATTATGGAAATCAAAATCCTGTTCCCTCAGTACACGGGTCAGAAAATCCGATACATCTTCCACGCTCATCCGCAGTCCGAATCCAAGAAGAAAAACGGTCTCACGTTTAACAGAAGCCTGCGTCAGCCAGTTATTTGCAAGCGACGTAAGCTTCGTTGAAGTCGGATTCATAGATTTCGGCGTACATGTTTCATGGAAAGATTCCACTACAATATCCCGGTAGATATCCTGTGTCACCTCATTGTATGGTTCTTCCAGCCCTGCACGCTCATAAATGTATCGTTTCAGATGATCTCCAAAAGAGACCAGTTCCATTTCTTTATATAAATAATGAAAAATTACATCCGCATCTTCATCTTCAAATCCGTCGAGGCTGACTACCTGTCGGAATCTCTGCGCTGCCTTTCTCGTGAATTCAAAGTCCTTTACTGAGTCAAAAGCAACTGTCTGTTCAAAGTCAAGATCCTGCATTCGATTTTTCATGATATATCACCTTCATGTCTTTTTAACTGGTTCCACATACGTTTCCACCAGTTTTCTTTTTGATTCATTACCTCACATAAAATTACAGTAATATTGTCCCTGCCGCCTTTTTTCAGAGCACGTTCAACAAGCACCTGAACAGTTTCTTCTACCGGAATCTCCCTTGTAAAAATATCTGCGATCTCACCATCAGACAGCATATCCGTAATCCCATCCGAACAGATCAGATATCGGTCACCTTCTACAACAGGATAACTGGTCAAAGATGGCGCCAGTTTCAGATCTTCTTCCTGCATTCCCAGATACTGCGTAAGTGGAGCCTTACCCAGAAAATGTCTGCCTAATGTATGATCCTCGGAAATCTGTCCGAATTTCTCACAGTTGCTTCTGTATATCCTGCTGTCCCCAAGATTGCAGCCATAAATCATATCTTCGCCAAATGCAAGCATTGCTGCAGTTGTTCCCATGCTGTCGATTCTGTTTTCTGTCCCATAATCACATACTGCCTGATTCATTTTTTCACAGGCCTCAAGCAAAAACTGCTCTCCCTCTCTACCTATAAGGTCTTTTTGTTCTTTATAATGCATTCCACAGGATTCTGCTGCAAGAAATGCAGCCATTTCACCGCAGCTCTCACCGCCCATTCCGTCAAATACCGCCATTACCGGAAGTTCCGATTGTTTCCTGCAGCCGCTTTGAATATGGCTCATTCCCTGATTTTGCGCATTCAGAAATTCACCGCAGCACCAGAAATTATCTTCATTATTATTACGTATCTTTCCGATATGACACGTATATGCATATTTAATCTGATATGCCATATTCTACCCTTTCTTATGATTCAGTGTTATTTTCAGTTGAAAGATTCAGCTGATTCTTATATTCTTCTGCGAGATTCCAGTACTTTTCTCCACGACTCTTGTATTCATCATTGTCAGTTTCGTTATCATGACAGCGGTTCTTTTCATCGATCCAGCGTACTAATTTGCCATCATCATAATAATAACGGTCAACCTTCTGTTCTCCGTCTTTCAAAGTACTCAATGTATGACTATCCGCCCATATGTAAGCAAAAAACAACTCATCGTCCCAATAGTAATACTCCTGATAATACCCGTCCTTTGACATAGAAGGATAGATCAGAACCTTCATCAGCTGAACATTACCATCATCAAGTTGTTTCAGATAGCTGATCTTTCCCTGATCTTCTGAACCGATCCAGCTGTAATCATTCAGGTTATCACTGATTTCTGTAGCCTGAGCCTGAATCTTCTCCAGAGTCTCCTGAAGCTGTTTGTTCTCTGCAGTCTGAACTGTTTCTGTTACGGATTTTTTCAGTTGCTGCAGTTCTGCATTTGCCCTGAGCATCCAGATAAATACACCGATAATTACGCATACAGCTATAAACATGATCAGAACTGCGGCTACCAGTGGATCAAATTTTTTGCGTTTCTTTTTCGCTGGTTTCCTCTGTGGAACACTCTTTTTTAACTCTGAAACTGTTGCCTGTTTCTGTACCGGTTTTCGGACTGCCACAGTTTTTTCGAAGTTTTCTCCCGGCTGCTCTGTCGTCCCATCCATAATTTTGGCCGGTTGACTGGTCTGTTTATGTTTGTGCTGACTGTGTTTTGGCGAAATATCTTCACCGGCTTTTACACGTTCCAGTGCTTCCCGGAACTCTTCTGCTGTCCGATACCGTTCATCGCGGTCATAAGCACATGCTTTCAGGATCACTTCGCTCAAAACCTTATCTGCCTGCACCGGCATCGGCAATTCTTCTCCGGACATCCTTCGATTGAGCGCATTTTCTTTGTCATGGTATGTAATCAGCTGCTTTTGCAGACTGATAAAAGGCAGTCTATTATGATTGCAGAGTTTATATAAAACAATTCCCAGTGAATAGATATCTACCCTGGCATCGTATTCTTCGCCTTTATACATCTCCGGGGCCATATAGGAAAATGTGCCTTTTTTAGATAATCCGCTCATCGACCGGTCCAGTTCACGGGCAATTCCAAAATCTCCCAGTTTGAATTCGCCAAATCTCGATACAAAAATATTCTCCGGTTTGATATCGCGATGTATGATATTCTGGCACTGACAATACTCCAGTGCTTTACAAAGATCTATTCCAAGGCGGATCACATCCTCTTCTTTCAGTGGATTCTCCGCGCAATACTCCATAAAACTTGTAAGATATTCCATTCGGATAAAAATATCCCATCCGATGTCATCCAGATATTCCACTACTTTGTAGTCTTCAACGGAAACAACATAAGAATTTCCACGGAAGTATTCCATTGTACTGACTTCCTGAATGCACTCATCAACAAGTCCCTGGAAGTACTCCTTCACTGACTGTTCATTTGGACTTTCAGAGCGAACACTGCTCAGCTCGCCCTGATTTGAGGGGATTGTGATGACTTTTATTGCAGAATAAAATGTTGTTCCCTGCTCCGTCCGGCATGCCTTATAAACTTTACCAAAAGAACCTTCGCCGATTTTTTCAACAATTTTCCATTCCGGCCACACAGATACCGGCAGATGTTTGTCCATCATTCCCCTCCCTTCCTTCTTGAAATTTCTTTTCATTTATAATCTCTCATATGCTCCTAGTATAGCATGTCCACCTTTCTCTGTCTGTAATTTTCGATATTTTTCCAGATTTTTTCATACAATATTTATAAGAGCTTCATAAAGAATGATTTGCTGACAAAAAAGCCCCAACTGTACCGCAGTACAGTTGGGGACTCTATATTTTTACTCTTCTGTTGTATCTTCTGTCGGCTCTTCGTCCACATCGTCCAGAATTTCTTCATCAGCATCATCCATTGTGAGGAGTTCTTCATCTTCTGGAAGTGCTTCTGCAGTTTCTTCGGACTCTGCCGGTATTTCTTCCGGCATCCCGGTATCAAGCTGAATATCTCTGTAACGTTTCAGACCTGTTCCGGCCGGAATCAGCTTACCAATGATAACGTTTTCTTTCAGACCTACAAGATGGTCTACTTTACCTTTGATTGCTGCTTCTGTCAGAACCTTAGTTGTCTCCTGGAAGGATGCTGCTGACAGGAAGGACTCTGTTGCCAGAGATGCCTTGGTGATACCAAGCATAATCTGTTTTCCTTCTGCAGGTGTCTTTCCTTCTTTTTCGAGTTTTTCATTGACTTCTTCAAATTCAAGAACATCAACAAGTGTTCCCGGAAGGAAATCTGTATCTCCGTTTTCTTCGATACGGATCTTCTTCAGCATCTGGCGAACGAGAACTTCGATATGTTTATCGCTGATCTCAACACCCTGCAGACGATATACACGCTGTACTTCACGAAGCATGTAATCCTGAACTGCACGAACGCCTTTAATTCTCAGAATGTCATGTGGGTTTACGCTACCTTCTGTCAGCTCATCACCAGCCTCCAGAACCTGTCCGTCAACGATCTTGATACGTGATCCGTAAGGAATCAGGTATGTCTTAGAATCGCCATTTTCCGGATTTGTAACGATAATCTCACGCTTTTTCTTAGTGTCGTTGATTACAGCAACACCAGGGATTTCTGTGATGATAGCAAGACCTTTTGGCTTTCTTGCCTCGAAAAGCTCCTCAACTCGAGGAAGACCCTGTGTAATATCTCCACCGGCTACACCACCACTATGGAATGTACGCATGGTAAGCTGTGTACCAGGTTCACCGATAGACTGAGCTGCGATAATACCAACAGACTCACCAACCTGAACTGCTTCACCGGTTGCCATGTTTGCACCATAACATTTCGCGCAGACACCAACCTTGCATTTACAGGTCAGAATTGTACGGATCTTAACTTCATCGATCGGACCACCATTTGCGTTTACGCCCTCTTTCATAATACGGGCAGCACGTTTTGGTGTGATCATATGGTTTGCTTTAACAAGGACTTCACCATCTTTGTTTGTGATCGTCTCGCAGGAGAAACGTCCTGTGATACGCTCCTGAAGGTTTTCAATTTCCTCTTTGCCATCCATGAAACCTTTGACATACATACCGGAAATCTCGTCTCTGTTTTCACAGCAGTCGGTTTCACGAACGATCAGTTCCTGAGAAACGTCAACCATTCGTCTGGTCAGATAACCGGAATCGGCTGTACGAAGCGCTGTATCGGACATACCTTTACGAGCACCATGCGCAGACATGAAGTATTCCAGTACTTCAAGACCTTCACGGAAGTTTGATTTGATAGGAAGTTCGATCGTATGACCGGTTGTATCAGCCATCAGACCTCGCATACCTGCAAGCTGTTTGATCTGTTTGTCGGAACCACGGGCACCAGAGTCAGCCATCATGAAGATGTTGTTGTATTTATCAAGACCATTCAGAAGTGCTTTTGTAAGCTCATCGTCAGTCTTCTTCCATGTTTCAACGACTTCTTTATATCGCTCTTCTTCGGTAATAAGACCACGTTTGTAGTTCTTTGTGATCTTGTCAACGATATTCTGTGCATTCTGGATCATCTCTGGTTTCTGAGGCGGCACAGTCATATCGGAAATGGATACAGTCATTGCAGCACGTGTGGAGTATTTGTAACCGGTAGCCTTGATATCATCAAGAACTTCTGCTGTCTTTGTTACTCCGTGTGTATTGATGACTTTTTCCAGAATCTGTTTCAGCTGTTTCTTACCTACCAGGAAATCAACTTCAAGGAGAAGTTCATTGCCCGGGATGCTTCTGTCTACGAATCCAAGATCCTGCGGAAGGATTTCGTTAAACAGGAAACGACCAAGTGTAGATTCTACGATACCTGTCATTTCTCTTCCGTCTGCCAGAGTTCTTGTGCAGCGAACTTTGATTTTTGACTGAAGAGTGATAACTTTATTTTCATAAGCAAGAATTGCTTCGTTTACGCTCTTGAAGAACTTACCTTCTCCCGGATTTCCAGGTCTTTCCTGTGTCAGATAGTAGATACCAAGGACCATATCCTGTGAAGGAACGGCTACCGGACCACCATCTGAAGGTTTCAGAAGGTTGTTTGGTGAAAGCAGAAGGAAACGGCACTCTGCCTGAGCTTCCTGTGAAAGCGGAAGATGAACAGCCATCTGGTCACCATCGAAGTCAGCGTTGAACGCGGTACAAACGAGTGGATGAAGTTTGATAGCTTTACCTTCTACAAGGATCGGCTCAAATGCCTGGATACCCAGACGATGCAGTGTAGGTGCACGGTTCAGCATAACCGGATGTTCTTTGATGACATCTTCCAGTACATCCCATACTTCCGGCTGAAGCTTTTCAACCATTTTTTTAGCATTTTTGATGTTGTGTGAAGTTCCGTTTGCAACGAGTTCTTTCATAACGAAAGGTTTGAACAGCTCGATTGCCATTTCTTTCGGAAGACCACACTGATAAATCTTAAGTTCCGGTCCAACAACGATAACAGAACGTCCGGAGTAGTCAACTCGTTTACCGAGCAGGTTCTGACGGAAACGTCCGGATTTACCTTTCAGCATATCGGAAAGAGATTTGAGGGCTCTGTTTCCAGGTCCTGTTACCGGACGGCCACGACGACCGTTGTCGATCAGAGCGTCTACTGCTTCCTGAAGCATACGTTTTTCGTTACGCACAATGATATCCGGTGCGCCCAGCTCCAGAAGACGTTTCAGACGGTTATTACGGTTGATGATTCTTCTGTACAGGTCATTCAGGTCAGATGTTGCAAAACGTCCACCATCAAGCTGTACCATAGGACGCAGATCCGGCGGGATAACCGGGATTGCGGTCATGATCATCCATTCCGGACGGTTTCCTGATTCGCGGAAGGACTCTACCACTTCCAGTCTCTTGATGATTCTGGCACGTTTCTGTCCTGTAGCATCAACCAGTTCAGCTTTCAGCTCTGCAGCGTCTTTTTCGAGGTCAATTGCTTTGAGCAGTTCCATAATAGACTCTGCACCCATTCCTACACGGAAGTTGTATCCGTATGCTTCACGCGCATCCTGATACTCCTTCTCTGTAAGAACCTGTTTGTACTGAAGTCCGGAGTCTGCCGGATCCAACACAATATAGTTTGCAAAGTATAAAACCTTTTCCAATGTTCTCGGAGAAAGATCAAGGATCAGTCCCATTCTTGACGGGATTCCTTTGAAATACCAGATATGGGATACCGGAGCGGCAAGCTCAATGTGTCCCATACGTTCTCTTCTGACAGATGCTTTTGTAACTTCTACACCGCATCGGTCACAGACAACACCTTTATAACGGATCTTTTTGTATTTACCACAATGGCACTCCCAGTCCTTGCTTGGCCCGAAAATTTTCTCACAGAAAAGTCCGTCCTTCTCTGGTTTCAGAGTACGGTAGTTAATGGTTTCCGGTTTCAGTACCTCACCTCTGGACCATTCTCTGATCTTCTCAGGGGACGCCAGTCCGATCTTGATGGCATCGAAAGTCATTGGCTGATATGTTTCATTGGCTGTGGTTGTTTCTGCCATGTATTCTTTCCCCTTTCTTACTTGTCGTCTTCATCATCATAGGATTCGTCGAAATCGATGAAATCATCTTCTTCGTCCTCATCCTCTTCAACATCTACGAGTTCTTCACCTTCGAATTCCTGCTTTGTATAGCCATGTTTACCGAAGGATTCTTCTTCTCTGTGATGTCTGCTGTCGCCTTCGATTACGGAACGAAGATCTGTATCGCCATAATCTACGGACTCGAGTAAATGTACTTCTGTATTGTCATCTTTGAGAACTTTGACATCAAGTCCCAGAGACTGAAGTTCTTTTAACAGTACCTTGAAGGATTCCGGAATTCCCGGTTCAGGGATATTGTCACCTTTGATGATTGCTTCGTATGTCTTCACACGACCAACAACATCATCGGATTTAACGGTCAGGATCTCCTGCAGTGTATAAGAAGCACCATATGCCTCCAGAGCCCAAACCTCCATCTCACCGAAACGCTGTCCACCAAACTGAGCTTTACCACCCAGAGGCTGCTGTGTTACGAGTGAGTAAGGACCTGTAGAACGTGCATGGATCTTATCATCAACCAGATGATGCAGTTTCAGGTAGTGCATGTGTCCGATTGTTACACGACCGTCGAAATACTCGCCGGTACGTCCGTCACGAAGCTGTACCTTACCATCTCTGGAGATTGGAACGCCTTTCCACAGTTCTCTGTGGTCTTTGTGCTCGTCAAGATATTCCATGACATCAGGAGCAAGTGTATCCTGATATTTTGCACGGAACTCTTCAAAGTCTTCAATATTTACATAATCATTTGCCAGTTCCAGAGTATCCTGAATATCAATTTCGCTTGCACCATCAAATACAGGTGTTGCAACGTTGAATCCAAGAGCTTTGGCAGCAAGACTTAAGTGGATCTCAAGGACCTGACCGATGTTCATACGGGAAGGTACACCCAGAGGGTTCAGTACAATATCCAGCGGACGTCCATTCGGCAGGAATGGCATATCTTCAACAGGGAGTACTCGTGAAACGACACCCTTGTTACCATGACGACCAGCCATCTTGTCACCAACAGAAATCTTACGTTTCTGAGCAATATAAATACGTACTGCCTGATTTACACCAGGGGACAGCTCATCGCCGTTCTCTCTTGTAAATACTTTGGCATCTACGATAATACCATATTCACCATGAGGAACTTTAAGGGAAGTATCGCGGACTTCTCTTGCTTTCTCACCGAAAATAGCACGCAGAAGACGTTCTTCTGCGGTCAGTTCTGTCTCGCCCTTAGGAGTAACTTTACCGACAAGAATATCACCGGCACGAACTTCTGCACCGATGCGGATGATACCACGCTCATCCAGATCTTTCAGAGCATCATCGCCGACACCCGGAACATCTCGTGTAATCTCTTCCGGTCCGAGCTTTGTATCTCTGGCTTCTGCTTCATATTCTTCAATATGGACAGAAGTGTAAACATCGTTCATTACCAGTCTTTCACTTAAGAGGACAGCATCCTCATAGTTGTAACCTTCCCATGTCATGAATCCGATCAGTGGGTTCTTACCAAGGGCAAGTTCACCATTCGCGGTAGAAGGACCATCTGCGATAACCTGACCAGCCTCTACATGCTCACCCTGGAACACGATTGGTTTCTGGTTGTAGCAGTTGCTCTGGTTACTGCGAAGGAATTTGATCAGATGATAATCATCTTTTGTTCCGTCATCGTTTTTGATCGTAATATCAGTAGATGTGGAACGAAGAACAGTACCGGATTTCTTTGCAAGTACACAAACACCGGAATCGACTGCTGTCTTTGTTTCCATACCGGTTCCAACTACAGGAGCCTCTGTTGTAAGAAGCGGCACTGCCTGACGCTGCATGTTGGATCCCATCAGCGCACGGTTAGCATCATCGTTCTGCAGGAACGGAATCAGCGCTGTAGCTACAGAGAATACCATCTTAGGAGATACGTCCATGTAGTCAAACATACGTTTTTCATATTCCTGTGTTTCTTCACGGAAACGACCGGATACGTTCTTATGAACGAAATGTCCTTCTTCATCCAGCGGCTCGTTCGCCTGTGCTACATGATAGTTATCTTCTTCATCTGCTGTCATGTAAACAACTTCTTCCGTTACGACCGGATTTGCCGGATCTTCTTTATTGATTCTGCGATATGGAGCCTCGATGAATCCATATTCGTTGATTCTTGCATAGGATGCAAGGGAGTTGATCAGACCGATGTTCGGACCTTCAGGTGTCTCGATTGGGCACATACGACCATAGTGAGAATAGTGGACATCTCGTACCTCGAATCCTGCTCTGTCTCGTGACAGACCGCCAGGTCCCAGTGCGGAAAGACGTCTCTTATGTGTCAGCTCACCAAGAGGGTTGTTCTGATCCATAAACTGTGACAGCTGAGAAGAACCGAAGAACTCTTTCACTGCTGCAGTTACAGGTTTGATATTGATCAGGGACTGCGGAGAAACATTCTCTGTATCCTGAGTTGTCATACGTTCACGTACAACTCTTTCCAGTCTGGAAAGACCGATACGATACTGGTTCTGAAGAAGTTCACCAACAGAACGGATACGACGGTTGCCCAGATGGTCGATATCGTCATCATGTCCGATTCCGTATTCCAGATGCATATTGTAGTTGATGGAAGCAAGGATGTCTTCCTTTGTGATATGCTTCGGAATAAGGTCATGGATATCTCTCTGGATAGCAGCTTTGATATCCTCAAGATTATCATTTTCTTCCAGAATCTTTTCGAGTACAGGATAGTATACTAATTCTGTAACACCTAAGTCTTTCGGATCACAGTCAAGATCAACATGCGCAGTGATATCGACCATCATACTGGAAAGAACTTTGATCTTACGTTCTTCACCCTGAATCCATACGAATGGTACTGCTGCATTCTGAATCTTGTCAGCAAGTTCAACTGTTACGTTGGTTCCTTCTTCTGCAAGGATTTCTCCTGTAGACGGATCCACAACAGTCTCACCAAGCTTGTGTCCGACAATACGTTTGTTAAAGTGAAGTTTCTTATTAAATTTATAACGTCCAACTTTGGCAAGGTCATATCTTCTCGGATCGAAGAACATTGCCATGATAAGGCTCTCAGCGCTCTCTACTGCAAGCGGCTCGCCCGGACGGATCTTCTTATATAATTCAAGAAGACCTTCCTGATAGTTGGTAGATGTATCTTTTGCAAAACTTGCGAGGATTTTTGGCTCTTCACCAAATAATTCTACGATTTCTGCATTGGTGCCGATACCAAGGGCACGAATCAGCACAGTGATCGGAACCTTACGGGTTCTGTCCACACGTACATAGAAGACATCATTGGAATCAGTCTCATATTCCAGCCATGCACCTCTGTTCGGAATAACAGTACTGGAAAATAATCTCTTACCAATTTTATCATGCGCAATCGCATAGTAGATACCAGGGGAACGCACCAGCTGGCTAACGATAACACGCTCAGCACCGTTGATAACAAAAGTACCTGTCTCTGTCATTAACGGAAGATCTCCCATAAAGATCTCGTGTTCGTTGATTTCCTCTGTTTCTTTGTTAATCAGTCGCACGCGAACCTTCAAAGGTGCCGCGTAAGTTACGTCACGTTCTTTGCACTGTTCGATGGTGTATTTTGCATCTTTTGCATCGTACGTGAAATCGATGAATTCCAGGCTGAACTTTCCGCCATAATCCGCGATCGGAGAAATATCATCAAACACTTCTTTGAGGCCCTCATCGAGAAACCACTTATAGGAATCTTTCTGGACTTCAATCAAATTCGGCATTTCCAGAACTTCTTTTTGTCTCTGGTAGCTCATGCGCATGCTTTTTCCAGTTTTTACAGAACGAATTCTGTTTTTTTCCATTGACGTTTCACCCCTGTTTTTTTATTTATTTTACAACATGATCCTGTTTACGGTTTGAGATAAACAGGCATATCCTTGCCATAATATAGCATTCTTCACTATAGCATAGCAATGTCAACCTGTCAACAACTTTTTTAAATTTTCGCCTTGATTTTTATCTCAAAAATGTTCCCGACATTTTTTTCTATATACCATGTAACGCAAAAACAGGGACACCATAAGGTGTCCCCGTATCGCTTCGTTCTTTAACAGAATTATTTAAGAGTGATCTTAGCGCCTTCTGCTTCAAGTTTTGTTTTGATGTCTTCAGCTTCTGCTTTGGATGCGCCTTCTTTAACAACCTTCGGAGCACCGTCAACTACTGCTTTAGCTTCTTTCAGTCCAAGACCGGTAACTTCACGAACAACTTTGATAACTTTTACTTTGTTCGGTCCAACTTCTGTCAGTTCTACGTCGAATTCATCTTTTTCTTCTGCTGCTTCTCCAGCTGCTCCAGCTGCTGCTACTACAACACCTGCTGCTGCGGATACACCGAATTCTTCTTCGCAAGCTTTTACGAGTTCATTTAATTCTAATACAGATAATTCTTTGATTGCTGCAATAAATTCTTCTGTTGTTAATTTTGCCATTTTAATTTTCCTCCATTTTTTAGATTATTCTCATTAATCGCAGTTACTTACGGGAACCGCGAACTCCGCTACGCTACGTTTGCGTATCGCAAATTTGATTACATCAAATTCACTTTATTATTCAGCGGCTGCTTCTGTTTCAGCTGCTCCACCATTTGCCTCTGCGATCTGATTAAGCACACGAGCAAAGTTGGTAATAGGGGACTGGATGCTTCCAAGAAGTTTTCCAAGAAGTTCTTCTCTGGACGGAACCTGAGACAGAGCCTGGATTCCAGCCTGATCATTGTATGCTCCTTCAACTACACCTGCGATGAGTTCAAGAGCCGGGAACTGTTTTGCATATTTAGCAAGGATTCTTGCCGGTGCTGTAGCATCTGTTGTAGAAATTGCAAGAGCGTTAGTTCCTTCCAGATGCTGGCTAAGTTCTTCACAATCAGTACCTGCGAATGCACGTTTCATCATTGTGTTTTTGTAAACTTTGTACTGAACACCAGCTTCTCTTAATTCCTTACGCAGAATTGTATCCTGTTCAACTGTAAGACCACTGTAGTTAACAAGTACTACTGCCTGTGCGTCTTTAATGCTGTTTGAGATTTCTTCTACGATTGGTTGTTTCAGTTCTACTTTTGCCATAAATGGTACACCTCCTTATAGATTTATACCGCCGCGTCA
This sequence comes from Ruminococcus sp. AF17-22AC, assembly GCF_003460065.1. NCBI lineage: Bacteria > Bacillati > Bacillota > Clostridia > Eubacteriales > Oscillospiraceae > Ruminococcus > Ruminococcus sp. AF17-22AC. The sequence goes on along the minus strand of NZ_QRXT01000012.1, from coordinate 42,771 downwards.
AAACATAAAAAAAGCCTTACTGCATGACAGTAAGGTCTCTGTAATCTTAAATAGAATACTTAGTCCTCGGTAGGCGTTTTGATCCTTATGCCTTACGGCACCTACTGTCTTCGGCAGCGTTCTATATTAAATTATCATATCTTTTTCTTCATGTCAACTGTTTATTCTAATTTTTTTATGATATAATATAGAAAAAATTTTTCGGAGGACTTATGACCGATCAGATACTTTCCACCCCGGCTGCGTCCTGCTCTCTGCGCTCTATCCGGATCCGCCATGGAAACCTGAATATCCGCGCAGATCTTACAGCCGGTCCTTTTAAATATGTAAAAACTATCCTCTCCTATCAGAATAAACTGGATAAAGACGCCACTTCCTTTGATTTCCGGACAGATTACATTGCTGATAGAAAATCCACTGTGCGCCTGCAGATTTCGCTGAACCTTAAGGATCTGCTGCTCAAAAGCCTGTACTGGCACGTGTACATCATATTGGAAGATCCTGCATCCGGGGAGCTTACAGAGATTCCTGTCCATATGGATACCCGGCAACGGCTTTTTCATAAATTCCTTTATAACGGAGCGCATCATACCGAAAACGGCTTTTCTTTCTATCCGTTTTATACCGGAGACAAAACGCTCGCATTCGCCTACCGTGAGTGTACCCCATACGATGGCACTTTTCTTATTTATAAAGAGATGTTTGCAGTCCTGCTCTACCGTCTCACTCGCAGCTACTGGAAAAAACAGCATATCTGCCTTGTATGTGAAAAATTTTCTTCCATGGCACAGGATAACGGCTATTACTTTTTCAAACACTGTATGGAAAATAACGAACAGTCTTATTTGAACAAGAAGATCCTCTATATTATTGACAGGAAATCACCGGACTATCCGAAAGTCTCACCTTACAGCAAAAATGTCGTACCATTTATGTCGCTCCGCCACATGTGCAGCCTTCTCGCCGCAGATCTGATCGTCAGTTCCGACTCTAAATATCATGCATATGCGACACAGTGTCGGCACAGTATTTTTAACCGCTATATAAAAAAGAAGAAATCTGTTTTTCTCCAACACGGCGTAACTGCCCTGAAACGTGTTGATTCTATTTATGGAAAAGGAAACCGCAGTGCCTGTGATCTCTTTATCGTCACAAATACGATGGAAGAAAAAATCATTCTCGACAATTTTGGTTATGAACCGGCTGAAGTCGCCAATACCGGCTTTGCACGCTGGGATGTTCTGAAAGATTGCTCTCAGGACAGCCATAATATCCTGATTATGCCGACCTGGCGAAACTGGCTTGATTCTGTTTCAGATGAAGCATTCGAAGACAGTACGTACTTCCGAAACTATATGCTGCTTCTCAACTCCGGGCATTTCAATGAAATATTGGAAAAGCATGACCTGCAGATTTATTTTTATCTGCATGCCAAATTCCAGAGTCACCTTAAAACCTTCCATGCAGCCAGTGATCGGATTCATGTGCTCTCCTTTGGCGATACACCCGTAAATGAGATGCTGATGAAATGCCGCATGCTGATTACGGATTATTCCAGTGTCTGCTGGGACATGCTTTATCAAAACAAACCAACTCTGTTTTATCAGTTTGACCTTGACCAATATAACGAGGCACACGGAAGCTACATTGATATGCGCAAAGATCTGTTTGGCGACCGTGCTGAAACTTCCGCTGAACTGTTTGATTATATAGAAGAAGCTGCCGAACATGACTTCGCATTAAAACCAGTCTATGCCCGACAGCGTTCAGAATATTTTCAGTTCAAAGACCAGCAGCACAGCCGACAGATCTGCGTGGCTATCAAACGTCGTTTCTGCTGACACACCAGAGCGCTCTGTCTGCCCATCCTATAATTCCATCTGATATCTTTCCTGAAAGCCGTTCAAACCGAACGGCTTTTTTGATTCCTTCCAAAAAAATTGAAATCACGATGCTGCTCGCCATCAATACAAACCAGATCAGAAATGCATGTCCAAAGGAATATACAAAATTTCCAATCCATTTTGCACGGATAAAACTATGTATGTAAAATACATTCGCAGAATGTTTTCCCATGAACTGCAGGATTTCGCGAATTACCGGAAGATCGATCAAAAATTCATACGACCAGCAGATCACAGACGCCGGAATCAGTCCATTCAGGACAAATTCAAAATGTTCTCTTCCCCACGCACTGTACCAGAATATAAAAAGCGCACACATAATGATTGTTTCTATCATAAATTTAATAAGTTTATTCAACCATTTGTTTCTGACGATCATAAAATCTCGAATCCGCTCCAACACATCCTGATCCGCAAAGCACACTGCAAGCGGCATCACAAACAGGTATTTTGTAAGATGTACATTCTTTTCTATCAGAAAACTTCCCGGAATCAGAAACATCAATACGATCAGCCAACTGTATTTTCTGTAAAAGCGCAGGACAAACGGAAGAAATACAATAAGAAGAACTTCCAGGCTTAAGTACCACCAGGTACTGATCAGCACCTGTGTACCAAAAAGATGTCCCACACAGAAGAAATCCATGACAATGCTGACCAGTGTACTTACCAGTCCCTTCGCATAACTGGATGTATCTGTCAGAAATGTCACGCCCATACAGAAGAAAAACGGAACTGTAAAGAACAGTACCAGATGCAGATAGCGTTCCAGTACAAGCAATGTTCCTTCACGGCCGCTGAACTCAAAGGACTGATATTTCTTTTTCACAGAACGTGTAAGTCCATAAACAGACAAAAAAGCAAACAGACCGACACACTGTACCATGCAGCGGCTGATCATCATTGCTGCTTCTCTGGAAAGCGGTGTAAAATCCACCGATGCCCCCCCACCCATTCTTGATGCCTGCGAGAAGCAATGATAAAAAAGCAAAAAAGAAATCGCAATTCCCTTTACTGCCAACGTATTATTCTTGGTAAATCTGCTTTCTGCCTTCATCCGTATTTTCCTTTCTGATTTTCTGCCTTTCAGACTATTTTATCCCACGGCAATATCCTTTGTCAATTTTCTCCTCGTTGTTTTGCACTCTCCCCTATGTTATAATGAATACACAAATTTCAGAAACTGTCCATCAGAAAGGACACATTACTCAAGGAGGCACTATGCTCAGCAAAAAGATTTCACCATATGATCTGTCAGCAACAGATTGTATTACCACAGAGATCATATCTGCTGCAAATGGAAAAATCACTCTGAAACTTATAGACTTCTCTGCAGACCCAGATGCATCTCTTCGATTTATTTTAAAGCACAACAAAACAGGCATGCAATTATTTCCGGAGGTTTCCCGTCCGGATCCGGACACATATCTTCTGGATTTTTCTTTTATAGAAGCTTTTTATGAGCTTACCGGCACCAATTTTTTCTATCTGACTGTGGAGACCGCAAGCAATTCAGATGTTCATCTGTACCGTCTCTGTCCACCATCCGAGACAGCAGGTTCTATAAAACCCGCTGTTCTTATAGAGGATATTTATCTCAAAGATGATATCAAGGAAGTACAGACCGAACGTGTTGTACTTCTCCAGCCTGCTGCTGACGATTCCCATGCATTCTGGATTACTCTCTGCAGCCGTAACCGCTTTATTCAGGTAACCCATATCTGTGATCTGAGAGGGCTCAGTATGCGCGGCGGAATTTTGAAAATCACATTTGATCTCAAACCGGATTCGCTTGAATATGTAAAAACGATTTTCCGCTTCCGCAATAAGCTTGCCGAAGCTGCCATAGCCTACGACTTCACCACAGTCAGCACCAGAAAACATGGCGATATGCTCCGTATCAAAATTTCTCTGGATCTCCATACTGTCACATGGAATGGTCTTTACTGGGATATTTACGTAGAGGTTTTCGATCCGACAAATAATCGCACCAACCGTATACAGATCACAATTCCCACGCGACGTCGTATGTTCATGAAATTCCTGTATAACGGTTCTTTCCATACACCGGATGACTTTTATGTCTATCCTTATTACACCGGAGGTACCAAACTGGCACTGGTCAATCGTGCCCGCGAACAATACGATGGCTTTGATATCGTTTTGAAAGAATTTACCGCAATGTTTCTCTATAATATAGCAAAGCCTTACTGGAAAAAGAAACACATCTGCCTCGTAGACGAAAAATATTCCACCAGAGCTCAGGACAACGGATATTATTTCTTCAAACACTGCATGGAAAATGACGAAGAAACATACCTTGGACAGAAAATTTACTACATAATCACTAAGGATTCTCCTGATTACGATATGATCCGTCCATATAAGAAAAATGTTGTACACTTTATGACGATCCGACACATGTGTTATATTCTTGCCGCAGAATTGCTCGTAAGCACCGATGCCCGCAGCCACATTTATGCACAGCGAAGCCGCCACAGTATTTTTACCAGATATACAAAGAAACTGCCGTTTGTATTCCTCCAGCATGGGGTTACTGCGCTGAAACGGGTTGATTTCTTTTATGGCAAAGGCAAGCCGGGCAGCTGTGATCTTTTTGTTGTTACCAGTGAAAAAGAAAAACAGATCGTAATCGACAATTTCAATTATGAACCAGATGAAGTTATCAATACCGGTTTTGCACGCTGGGATGTATTAAAAGATAAATCACAGGATTCACATGATATTCTGGTTATGCCGACGTGGAGAAGCTGGCTGGAAGGCGCTTCCGACCGCGAGTTTGAAGAAAGCGACTATTTCCGTCATTATGCAGCATTGCTCAATTCTCAGCGTTTTAAAGATCTTCTGGAAAAATATGATCTGCATGCAAACTTTTATCTGCACGCGATCTTCCAGGCACATACAGAATCTTTCCACATTGCAAGTGACCGTATTCACCTGAAATCGTTCGGTGACACACCGGTAAATGAACTGCTTATGCAGTGCAAAATGCTGATCACGGATTATTCCAGTGTCTCCTGGGATGTCCTGTACCAGAACAAGCCGACTCTGTTTTACCAGTTTGATCTGGACAAATACAATGAAGCGCATGGAAGTTATATCGATATGAAGACAGACCTCTTTGGTGATCGTGCCGAAACACTTGATCAGCTGCTGGATTCCCTGGAAAAAACAATTCAGAACAATTTCCGTATGGAGCCCAAATACGAAAAAATGCAGCAGGAATACTTCCAGTTTGAAGATCATGAACACAGCAGACATATCTGTGAAGAAATCAAAAAATGGATGAAGCGGAAATAATCGCTCTTTTCCATGTTCAGAAAGGTTTTTATGGAACAGACACTTCATATTAAAAGCTTAAAAACAAAAAATAAAAAACTCATTCTGCTTCTGAGTCGTCCTGAGAAAGCCATACAGCTTCAGGCTTCAATCGTTTTTCAGAATACAGGGTTTCATTTTTCACATCCTGTAGAACTGTCGACAGACAATTCATCAGAAATGGTACTAAAGATTGACGCCTCTTTTCTGGAACAAAATGACGGTGACTGGACACTGATTTTTCAGGACACGACTTCCGATACTGTTTACACAGCCGTTCTTGACAGCAAAGTCCGTCTTGCACTCCTTCTCGGAAGGCACTATGTCCGTCGGGGTGATTTTGTGTATTTCCCGATGGGCGGCTCCGGTCACAGTTTCCTGCTCCGATGCCGTCACTGGCAGCCACATGACCGACTCAGTTTCCGAATAAAGGAACTGTCCGCTTTTGCTATTTATAAAATATTCGGTAAACTCCTCAGGAAACGTCATATATGGCTGATCTACGAAAAATTCTGTGTCACCGCGCAGGAAAATGGTTTTTACTTTTTTGAATACTGTATGAAACAAAATGAAAAGAATGTCTACTTTATTCTGGACCGGAAATCTCCTCAGTGGAATGACATGCAGAAATACAGCAAAAACGTGATCCCTTTCTTAAGTTTTCGCCATATTCTGTATCTTTTGACTGCGGATCTGTATATTTCTCCGGACGGACGTCACCATGCCTATATCTGGAAACCGATGCCGAACCCTGTCACAAGAGAGATCAATAAACAAAAACTTTATTTTCTTCAGCACGGAGTACTTTACCTGAAAAATGTAGATAATCTTTTTGGGGTGCATTCTTCCTCGCCTGTGACATATTTTACGGCATCATCTGAATTTGAAAAAAATATCATCACACAGCATATGGAATATGAACCGTCCAAAGTCCCTGTCACCGGACTCGCACGCTGGGACAAGCTGGAAAACACCGCTGATCCGGCACATCCGTTCATACTGCTGATGCCAACATGGCGAAGCTGGCTGGAAGGCCAGAATGATGAGCTGTTTTGTCAGAGCAGTTATTATCGGCACTATACTTCCCTTCTGAATGATCAGGAGTTATTGGATTATCTGAAAGAAAAACAGATTCGGCTTGTATTTTATATTCATCCGAAGCTCAGGGAATTTATTGGTAATTTCCACGCTGATAATAATCTGATCGAACTGATTTCTTTCAATTCCGTGCCTCTGAATCAGCTTCTTATGGGCTGTTCCATGATGATCACAGATTATTCAAGCGCCTGCTGGGATGCTTATTATCTGGAAAAACCGATACTTTTTTATCAGTTTGATCTGAAACAGTACAACGAAACGAACGGAAGTTATGTAAATATGGAAAAAGACCTGTTCGGCGACCGCTGTACAAATCAGAATGAGCTGATACGTCTCATCCGCGAGTATACAGAAAATGGTTTTCAGGAAAAACCTGCTTATGCCGCAATGCGTAACAATCTTTTTGTCGCCAGAGACCACGATAACTGCAAGAGAACTTATGAATACATTAAAAGCCAGGGCTATTAAGCTCTGGCTTTTGTATGTACTCCTGTAATTCTTATTCATTTTTATATACTTCTCAAATTCAGATCAGTTCTGTCAGTACTTTGACAAAGAAGATCACGATGACCACGATCATGACCGGTTTCACTATCTTGTGTCCATTAGATGTAAAACTGTGGCTTCCGAGATAATTTCCTGCCATATTACAGACTCCTGCTGCAATTCCCAGTGGTAGAAGTACTTTGCCATTGATCAGAAATACCACAAGGGCCGTGATATTGGTTGTCAGGTTGATCGCTTTTGTGGTTCCTGCTGCATCATTCAGTGTCATATGACAGAATCCCGTAAACAAAAGCATCAGAAATGTACCCGTTCCCGGTCCGTAAATACCGTCATATACACCGATTACGACCGCAATGATCACGCATTTAAAAATCAGCATTCCATCAATTACGTCTGTTGTATTTTCCTCATTTCCTTTAAGCGCGTTGCTCCTCAGAACATAAAACAAAATTATCGGCAGCACGATCAGCATGGCAATCTTCAAAACGCTCTCCGAAATCAGAAGTGCCAGATGAGAACCCATCCAGGAACCGGCAATCGCACCAAAAACAGCAGGAATACAGATTCTCCACTTCATAAAGCCTTTTTTCATGTAGTAAAAAGACGATACAGAAGTCCCCATAAAACTGCTCATTTTATTTGTTGCAATTGCTGTATGTACAGGCAGCCCTGCGATCATATATGCCGGAAGCGAGATCAGTCCGCCTCCTCCTGCGATCGAATCTACAAATCCTGCCAGAAATACAAAAAAACATACTACCAGATAAACTAAAACCACATTCTCTCCCACATTCCCTGTCCTCAATTTCCCTTTGTATTTTATTACTGTCTGTTATATTATTTGCTATTTCTTTTTCATCGCGATCAGTGTCGGGCGAAGAATCTGTACGTATTCTTCATACATTACTTCTCGCAGAAAATCTACATATTCCCAGAAAGTCAGCTCACCGTCCGGTGTAAGGATTTCAAAATCCGTATCATACACATTTACAAACAATCCTGTCTCCCTAAGTCCGTTCCGAAGATAAAAATCCTTTCTTCTTTTGCGTTCTTCGGCATTTTCTGCTTTTTCATCCTGTGTTTCTATTTCAAAAATATATTTATGATTTTTGAACTTTTTAAGCAATGCCTCCAGTCCCATGCTTCCATATCCGGAATTTCGTTTCTCCGGTGCGACCGCATAATAATCCAGAAGCGCCCGATTCTGCTCCGCATCAATCAGATTGATTGCCAGTCCTGCGAATTCATCTTCGTCGACCATGGCAAGCATCTCCATCTTTCCATCTGCTACCAGTTTTTCCATTACATGCAGGGGCTTTTTCTCCTGTTCCGGAAATGCTTTATCATACAGATCATAAAGCTGCCATTTATATTTTGCGCCTTCATCGGCAATGTTTACAAGTTTCATTTTTTCTCTCCTGCTTAATTATTGATCATATCCGGCCATGACAGAATTTCTCCGGCAATCTTTTCTTCATAATTGCCCTCAATATCCTCACTTCTGCCTGCCTCATAGATATTTGTCTCTGCACCCCAGATTCCATCGTGATATTCCCACACATGGAATTTCAGTCCGCGGAACATAAAATCCAGACTTCCGCAACCGTCTTCTTCGGTATATTCAAACTTGATATTTTTTTGTTTCAGTGCATCCTGTACAATCTGCAGTCTCATATTTATCCCTCACCTTACATTTTTGTCTGCTGTAAATATTATTACAAATGTTGTCTGTTTGTTTCTGTTCACAATAACATCTGTTTTTCTAGTATAACACATCTTCGACGGTTGTCTATTGTAAAAAACGCTTCGATGATTTATTATAGTAAATAGCGAAAAAATGAGGAGTGTAACCTTATGACTACAAAAATGGTTTTTCATGGAAGTGACATAGAAAAAATATGTGACTACTATCATTTAAATAAAGAAGATATCGTCAAATTTGGAGCAAACGTCAATCCGCTGGGACTCTCCGCCTCTGTAAAAAGAGCAATTGCAGAAAATGTTGATCTTTTTTCTTCCTATCCGGACAGAGATTATGTGTCTCTCAGAAATACGATCTCAGAATACTGCAGGATTCCCGCTGAATTTATTTTACCGGGCAACGGTTCCAGTGAACTGATTTCACTTCTGATTCAGGAACGTGCGCCGAAACACACCCTGATTCTTGGACCGACATATTCCGAATATTCCAGAGAACTCTCTTTCTCCGGAAGCACACAGGAATATTATCATCTGCGAGAAGAACGAAATTTCACTCTCGATGTAGAGGATCTATGCAAAACTCTGGAAAACGGTTATGATTTCCTGATTCTCTGCAATCCGAATAATCCGACTTCCTCTGCGATCATGCAGGAAGATCTCCGCAAACTGATCGCATTCTGTGCAGATAAAGATATTTTTGTCATGATCGATGAAACTTACGTAGAGTTCGCACCGGATGTCGATGAAATAACTGCAATTCCTCTGACCAGAGAATTTACCAATCTCATGGTACTGCGTGGTGTTTCTAAATTTTATGCTGCACCGGGCATGCGTCTCGGTTACGGAATTACCGGAAATATGGAATTTCTTTCCAAAATGCGAGAAAAACAGACGCCATGGTCACTGAACAGTCTTGGTGCCTTTGCCGGAGAGCTGATGCTCCGTGACCACGACTACATTCAGAAAACGCGTGATCTGATTCTCGATGAGCGTGACCGCATGGAGCAGGAACTTCAAAATATCCCTACTTTTAAAGTTTATCCTGCCTATGCCAATTTTATCTTATTAAAAATCCGCCGGGACGGTCTGACTTCCGCCGATGTCTTTGAGGCCTGCATCAAAAAAGGCCTGATGATCCGCGACTGTTCTTCCTTCCAGTGTCTGGACGGTGAATTTGTCCGCTTCTGCATCATGATGCCCGACGATAATACAAAACTCTTAAACGTACTGAAGCAGCTGTGATCCAGCTGCTTCTTTTTTCATTGCATATCGAGGAGGCGCCAGGGTACGTCCGCCGGTTCAATGTTGCATATGAAGGTACTTCTCCCGGGTAGCCAGTCCGCCACGGATGTGGCGTTCTTCCTTATTGACATTAAGTATCTTACGGGCTTCCCCTGCAAGGCCGGGATTGATTTCGCTTAGCCGTTCTGTGACATCTTTATGTTTGGTTGTCACTAATTAGAACGGTTTCATCTAAGCCTAAATCACCGAAGATTCGTAAGTAAATATCTACGTTACCATCCTTGTCTACTTCAATTTTCTGGATAATCCGTTTAAGCTGTGCATTGGTCATCTGGTGAACATCGGAAATATCTTCAATCTCTTTAAACGTGCGATTCAAGATTGTTTCCAGTTGTTCACCTTTTGTCAGGTGATAAGCAACCATTTTCAACTCATTCTCCAGACGCTCGATTTCCTGTTTTGTGCCGCCGATTTTTTCATTCAGTTCCTCACGTGTAATGAGGTCATCGGTGTACATATCCATGTATTTCTGACGCATTTTTTGAAGCTTGTGAAGCTGTGCGTTCAATTCCTTTTCGTAATTCAGGTTCTCATCCTTGGCTTTGTAAACCCTCTGGAATTCGCCTGTTACGTGACGAATTACATTTTTCTTTGCTTTCAGCAGCTCGGAAAAGTATTCGGACAGAACTTCAATCAACTCTTCCTCGTCCACTGTCTGAGCATTCGGGCAGCTATCCGCCCCACGTCCATTATGACCGGAACATACCCAGCGAATATAAGTATTCTTATAAGTACGAACAGTTCGTCGAAATGACCAGCCACATTCCTTACATTTAATCAGAGTAGAAAACAAATACTTATTGCTCTGCCGTTCCTTTGTTAATTTAAAAGTCTTGCTTCTGCACTCCAAAATCTCCTGTGCCTTTTCATACATTTCCGGCTCAATAATCCGCAGTTCCGGACGTTCTGTTACCATCCACTCCGTTTCATCTTTTTCCGTTCTCTGTCCGGTCAGGAAGTCAGTTACTTCCTGCTTTCCATTGATAATTTTTCCGGTATAAAGTTCATTCGTTAAAATCCGGCACGTCGCATTCTGGCTCCACTGACAATTACGCTTTGTTCGGATGCCTTTCGCATTCAGCATGTTTGCAATCTTGGCGGCACCATATCCTTCTTCGATATACCATTTATAAATCTGCATGATAACAGCTGCTTCTTCCTCGTTGATTGCCAAATTAAAGTAATCTCCAATGGTTTTATCATATCCGTACACAATATTCGGAACTCGTCCTTTTTCAGCATTCATTTTCTTGCCGAATTTCACACGCTTTGAAGTATTGGCACTTTCTTCCTGCGCCAATGCACCGAAGATTGTCAGAACAAATTCACTGTTTCCCATGCTGGTCATGTTGGCCGTCAAAAACTGTGTCTCGATTCCTAATGCTTTCAGTTTGCGGACATTCTGCAGAAGGTCTACAGTATTTCTGGCAAAGCGAGAGATGTCCTTTACTACTACCATATCAAATAGTCCATGTTCAGCATCAGCCATCATGCGTAAAAATTCTTTTCGATTTTTTATTTTCGTGCCTGAAATACCCTCATCTGCATATAATCTAACTAAGTTGTCACCAGTACGCTGGGTGTACTCAGAGAAAAATTGCTTTTGAGCTTCCAGACTGTTGAGCTGATCAGCTTTATCAGTGGAGACACGACAATAAGCAGCTATATTCATATCTAATACCTTTCTGTTATATTTAAGTCGTTCTGTTACAACTTTATTGTACCATCTAAAATATAATTGTAAATAGCAAAATAAGGAATACCCTTTCTTCAGAATATTCCTTATATGCATTACTCTTCGATAAAAAAATTTTCTAACAATAGCATAATGGATTGTTCATCAACATTACCTGGTTCTTTTAAATTTTTTTTCTTTTTATTCAATAACAAATATGTATCTGTAAAAACATCTTGTATCGTCCCAAGGCATTTATCTTTTGCTAATTTAACCATCAACTCAAGAATTACACGATCCACATAGATATGCAAATGTTCTCCTAACATTTGTATTCGTTTATGGCTTTCCCCTGCATGAACAATAGCATTTCTAAGCCTATATAAGCGATAAAGATGCCATTCAATTCTTTGACAATACTTTTCGGAAAGATGCCATAATTTTTCGCGATTTTCTCTTTGCTCATATAAGTTATATATTTTATAACGTATATTGGGATAATACTTAAGCTCATTCGCAAAATAATCTTCTCGATATTTCTCATATTTTTCAAGAAATATAAAGCCTGCGATTTTACAAATCTCTTTATCGAATTCTGTTATATCTTTAAGCAACAAACTTACTTTTCGATTACCTAAATTATTTTTCAAATCGTCAAGTATATTAGAAAATATGCATTCGAAATAGTCATTTTGTAGAATGGAAACTATATTATCAGTAACGCTTTCAATTTTGGATTTTGAACTATCTGTAACACTTGCAACCTCCAACGCTGACCACAAATTAAGAAATGCATCATTTAAGTCTTGTTGATTTAATGCCGCATTATGCAAATCAACAATCTTATTAAGCTGAGAATAAGTTTCCTTTCCTTTTTCTTGGCATCCCAAAACAATTGTATCTATTTCAGTTTTAAAATTTTCTCGTGGCTCAGGCTTGATACTTTTATACCCAAACGCTTTTACGGGAAGAATTATTCCCTCTTGGGTATCTTGTCGAATTACCAATCCGTTTTTACCTATTACACTGATATTATCATTCAAAAAAACTTCTAAATATCTCAAAAAAATTTCTAATGCAGAATACGCTCGTTTCATTGCTGAATAATTATCATATGCCTTTGTTTCCATAACCCCTATAAAGGACTTTTGCTTTCTTTTAATCTGTTTAAAGCAACCATCATCTTCAAACGAAATATGCAATCTTTCATTTAACAACTTTTGATATGGCTTTAATTTTTCATAAAAAACAAAGTACACTTTGTATTTACCAATTTCAAAATCAAACCTATTCAAAAAAATCTGTGCTTTTTTTCTGGATCATTTATACTTTCCTCAAATATATTTCTCAGGAATCTATATATATATTCCGATGAATATCCATGCCATAGCAAAAAAGCAAGCCAAGCACGAAGTCCTTTTTCAATTTCTGTTTTACGGTTTGATTCCGACAAATTTTCTTTCAAGTATTTACAACATATTTCATAGTACTTTTTCTTTGGTATCTTATTGAATATATAATGTACCGCTGTTCTTTGATCTTTATCTAAAAATTTTGCCATCTCTTCAATAACTTCATATTTATACAACTCTCGAACAATAACGTCTGTCATTAAACTCGACTTAATCTCTTTTGCAATTATATCTAATTGATATTGCTTAATACTCCCTTTCACCACATCTTTTTCAGTATCAACATATTCTTCTAATAATGTTTGTGTATTATGAACAGGCGCTTTAACAATATCATCTGAATAATGAAACAACATTTCTTGTAGTCTTTGAACAAAAAATAAATATCCATCCTTAGTAGATGTCCAATCTTGTGTAATATATTTCATTTTTCATCCCCCTCGCATTTTTGTAAATCAATCATTTTTTATCAAGTACCACTTTGCATACCTATTAGTTCCTGTTGTAACAACAATTCCATCCTTTTTCATTGCCTGTAACAAATTAGAAACCTTCTTCGATTTCTGTTCATCGCTAAGTACTTCTGGCAATGCTTTTTCCAGTACTTCCATTAAATCTCTTTTGCTGGCTTCTCCCATTGACTGAAGTGCTTTTATAATTAACTGCTTGCAAATATCATCATCTAACCCTTTATTTCGAACATAAGCAGCTTTCTGTCCGACAATATCTGCCACCTTGAAAGATACAAAAACATTAGGATAACGTCCTTCCACAAGACCTTTTTTCTTCAAATCCTTAAAGCTTTCTTTAGAAACTACTTCCTGTTTCTGAACTTTATCCAACAAAAATACAGTTCTCATATCTAAATCTTCATTGGAATATAAAAGCTGAGTATAATTCTTATCCAATATCTTTCCGTACACAGTCACTGTAACTCTATTAATTGTGTTCAAATCATATGTCGGCAATGGGAAGCATTTATCACGCTGTATCTGATACATCATTGGTATTCCCATTGAATTTGTATCAATCATATACAGATTTACCATTGCGTTACACAAAAACACATTTCGATAATACGGTGGTTTATATCCCGGTTCCAGTGCTTGTTCAATAGTTTCTGGTATAAAAGCCCCCTCATTGATAAATACCAGTCTGTCCTCAAATTCCTCTACGTTGATTTTTCCACGCAAGCGATAGTCCTGATGAGCAATACAGTTATTAATAATCTCTTTGATCAGCTCTGGTTCATATTGATCTACTTCATCCGGAAACAAAGTCTGCTGTCCGGCAATATAACGATACTTTACATTTCTGATCCTGGAATATACCTTATCCACTGCCATTAACATCGGTATATCAAAATGTTCATAAGCTTTTACCGAATTATCTGCATTATAAAGTGTCCAGGTAATTCTAGGAATAAAGCCATCAAAGAAATATTTAGCCTCACTTTTTCCTAATAACAATAATGCCGTTCTGGTGATTTTTCCTTTTATTGTAATACCAGCTTTATTTAAAACCTCAATATCAGACAGTTTCTTTAAAACTTCCTGTGCTTTTTTTCGATCACTCTGACGTTTTGAGAAAAGTTCTCTTGCTCTTTTAATCGCTTCTTCATCCAAGTCTTCTATCGTTGCATCTTCTACAATTTCTTTTGACCAATCCATTCCTATTTGACTTCTAAGTAGATCTACTTTATTCATCGGAAGCGGTGATATAGATTCATGCTCTCTGGCATACGCTGCCCCTTGCCATGTTGTCGGAATCCCCCTAATAGCTGGAGGAATTTGAAATGCTATCACTCGACATTTTTCCATTGTCAGTTCGTATATCTCCAGAAATGTCAATCGTTCATTGGTTCCATTTACGATTTCCTTTTTCAAACTTTGCAGACTTCCCTGTTTCCGAAATTCCGTTCCTACATATCGTTTATCATCCGAAATTCCGAAAATCAGCCACGCCTCCTGTAATCCCCGAAGATTTGCTTCATTGCTAAGTGCAGAAAAATATTTACCAATGTCATTAAACGAATAATTTGTGCGTGCTTCTTTAAATTCTACAACTTCATTTTCAAAAGATTCTATCATGCGAACAATCTTTTCTTTTAATTGGCTATCCGTATATATCATATTCTTCCGCCTTTCAAAATTTTCTATGACTAAATTCTATGACTAATCTATGACTTTCTAGAACTAATTTTAACTGATTTTCAGACAGAACACAAGCAATAGCAAAAAAATAAAAGGCATCCCACGCGCTACGCAGGACACCCTCCATCATGTTTTGGTTCATTGGGAAGCTCATCCGCTGCTTCTTGTATTGCCTGTTCCACCTTACTTGCATTTGCTTCAATCAATATCTTTAACAGATAGTCGGCGGTTACTTCCGCAGTGTTTGGATTATGGAATCGATAATTAAGTTTTCTCTTTTTCATAGCGGAATTTCCACCTCCTCCCGTATGTCTTTGTCCATAACTATGAAAATGTTTTTTGAAATAGTCCTGCCAAATGCCATTCCTGTTCAACTTAAATAGATGCCGGTCAAAGGGGCATCCCTGTTGTAAACCACCGCTGTAAACAAACTCCAAAAAATCTAATTCTTTTTGTTTTTTCAGTTTTCTTTCCTCAATACCAAATTACTCTTATATATCTGTTTACTGTTTACAAATTCTACAAGTCAAAGCAATATCCATAGAAAAAAGTGTAAACAACACGCCAACTACCGTAAACCTGACTGGCATTTTACTGGAAAGGTAACTCCACCTGCCGGGCTTCCTTCTCAGTAATCGGATGCCAGTCATTTTCATTTTTTAAGTCTTTTGCGTCTCGTTTACAGTTTTCGTTTACACATACCCACGAACGCTGTGTACCGTAATCCTTGAATCTTGTCATCGTCCCCTGTTTCCAACCCACAATGCTTGTATTCATGATTTCACAGATGCGGTCTGTCTCCGCCTTCTTCGGCTTTACATAAGGATTGTCCAGTGCCTCTTTAAAAAGCATCAATGAACAGACTTTTCTGTCTTCATGTTCATCCAGCCATGCCTGTATCATTCCGGCTTCCGTATCATCCGCCATGAACTCCTGCCGCAGTTTATCAAGCTGTGTTTCTGTTTCCTTTGAAAACGCCAGTTTAAAATTTCCATTACGGTACAACATCATTGCTTCCGCCCACACCTGATCAATATACTGTCTGGATTCCTTCTCATTTTCGAGGATATGAACCTCCATCTCTGCCCGGTTCGTCTGAACCGGAACGAATCTTCGATTTCCGGTACGGTCAAACGGCAGGAATCGCTTAATATTGGATGTTCCTCCAAATACACATTGCCTCGGACGATCAAGAGCATATACTGCATAAGAATCCCGATAAGTCTCTTTCTGCCTGCTCAGAAAGCTCTTTGTTTCCTCAATACTCTTAGAGCGTGCCGTTGCGACCATTTCAGACATTTCAATCATCCAATGACCACGAAGCTGACAATAAACTTTTTCCGAATCCAGTTTGCCGATGTCATCAGTGAACCAGTCATCCTTTACTGCCATGAAACGAAAAAATGTAGATTTTCCCACGCCCTGACCCCCGACCAGACAGAGCATATATTCAAACTTAATTCCGGGGCGGAACGCACGGGCAATAGCTCCCAGCAAAAACATTTTCATACTTTCATAGGTCAACTCATCCACAGGTGCACCAAGAAAATGATGCAGCACATAGCGGATACGTTCCTGCCCATCCCATTGCAGACTGTTCAAATAATCCCGGACAGGGTGATATTTGTTCCGATCTGCCTGATGGACAATACTTTTCTGCACAATCTTATCCATCGTCAGACCGTAAGTCTCTTCCAAATAAAGCATAATATAGTTCAAATCCATATCTGTGAATGCCGGGCTTATCCGTTCCCACCACACGGGTTTTACAATGTCTGTCTGCTCAGTCAAAATATTGTGCCGGAATACATCTTTTAACAGAGGATCATGTTCTAAAATTAGCTTACAGTTATGCCGATTGTTTTTCACAGCACCCTTCTGTGTCATTTCCAGTTGTTCTCTGATTTCCTCTACTGTCAACTCCGTTTCCATTATATCCATTACTTCGCACAATTCCTGTCGTGTCTGTGGTGATAAAGTCTGAAATTCTCTGTTCAATCGCTGTCACCTCCTTCCCATGAGCCACCACTACGGCAACTCGTTCTTCTAATGTGCCTGATAATAATGTATCCAACAGGTACTCTGTTTCTGATATTTTTTCCAATGCCTCCATAAACAGCGGATGCCAGACATCTTCCACCTGTTTCGGAGCACACTCTTCTTTCCACTGTTTCAACAAATGCAGGTAATCTGCCAGTGCACGGAAATATCTATTTTCTGCCTGCAGATACCTCTGTTCCTGTGTTAGCTGTCGTTTGATTTGTTTTCTCTGTGGCGGGCTGTGCCCCATGTTCTCATAATGTATAGAAAAATCTCTTGCCAATTTCTCTGCCGCCTCTTTTGGTTTTAAATTGTACAAGTGTGCCGTAAAATCAATCACATCCCCATCTGCCTGACATCCGAAACAATGAAAACGCCTGTCCACTTTCATGCTTGGATTCTTGTCACGGTGAAATGGACAGACCGCCATTCCATTCTTGTTTACCCGTATTCCATAGCTTTCTGCAGCCTGCCGGGTAGTCACAGACTGTTTAACTGCTTCAAGTATATTCATCCTTTTCCTCTTTTCTTTACATCACAACTCCATATCGTTCCTTCCCAATTTAGTTCTTCCTTCGTGTTCCCATCGCTCTCGGTTCTCCTGTTCCGCAGTAATTTTTGCTTTTGCCAGCCTATCCAGAATGGAACTTCTGGCTTTTTTCTTAATCTGTTCGGTATTCACCTTTTTGACTTCCGGTTTTATCAGCGTGGTCTGGATTGTTTTAACTGCTGTCTGCATAGCTTTTGTAATTTTGGTAATTACTCCGTCCAATCGACTTACAGCATAAGTTCTTTCTTTTTGGGAAGCCTTGCGCTCAGGGGAAAGCACCCACGCCTTTGACTGTTCTACCAGACGAATGTCTTCTTTATGGGTTTCCACTCTGACCTCATCCGTCACAACCTCCACAGCTTTGTCGTAAGCAATATCTGAAACTTCATCGATCAAAGCTTCTACTTCTTCAATTTTCAAAGTAAGTGTATCCAGTATTTCTGTCTGGTTTTTCATCTGTTCCTTTTGCTTAAACAGGATATAATCCTGCTTTTCAAGATAATCTCGCCCTCCATAAGACGGTTCTTCTTCCAGATGCAACCCGTATTTTCGAGTTATATCAAAAAGCATTGTCCGGCAAATAGCATCAAAAGTCTGCTTTCGATTATTATTGCGGCCTTTAGGTTTATCCGGTTTTGGAAGTGCAATCCCTAATTCTTCCAGTGCTTTTTCCTGCTGGGGACAGATTTCCCCGTACTTATTCTCACAATCAAAAACATGACGTTCATGAATGTGCGGCGTTCCTTCGTCCAAATGCAGTGCCCAGTCCAGAATATGGACATGAGAACCGAACCGATTTGTGAACTGCTTTGTAAAGTCCTGTACGACCGCAAGTAATATTTCATAGGAAACAGATTCTTCTACTGTTCCTATTTGAAAAATAGTTTCCTCTGGACAGGTTTTATTGTTCTTTAGTAAATCTTCCACAGATCGGTTACGCTCTGTATGACGGGTTCTTGCATTTCTTTCATTCTGCGCTTCTATATATTTTCCATAATGTTCCTGATAAAAAGTACATTCAATTTTCTCAAAACTGATATCCTGAGAATCTTCTTCCCTGTTCTGCATTGTGGTATAGCCACGGTAACAGTCCCAGTAAATATTTTCTCTGACTCTTCCAGCATCAATATGTTCACTGTTTTCCAAGTCGAAACGGCGATCATTATGCCTGGGATTATAAGTGCCATTTTTCCCGGAGCGTCCATTGTGTCTTGTTGCTTTCAATAATTTTCTTGCCCTCCTTTTTCACGTTTTTCCAAATTAAATAAGGCAGCGAAGCTGCAAACCTGCGTGAATTTGCGTCAGGTAATACCCAGTACGAGTAGACGCACGCATCAACTCACTGGGCAATGGCTGCCGCCCTTAACCTGCACAAAAGACTTCGCTCTCCGCTCTGCTCCAGATTTAGTTACTATTCTCCGGCACCCTTCCATTCCCCTTTGCCATCCATTCGAAAAAAGCAATTTTACTAACCTTAATTAATCTGCCGCTTCGAAATGCCGGAAAACCGGGTGTATGAACCAGTTCATAAGCCGTTACTCTGGAAATCCCCATAATCCGCTGAATATCAGCCACATCCAGTACAAGAGGCAGTTCATCATAATTGTTTAATCTCTTATTTTCACTCATGTTGTTCCTCCATTTTTGATCTCATTTTTTTAGCTTCTCATTGCCGTTTTCTCTTTCCTGTTTCCTGAGTCATACTGCTGTCAAGGCATACAACACGTCATCCATTCGGATGCGCTCACTTCTTTTATCGAAGGTCATGGCGGTTTATCTCAGGTTAGACGGTCATAAAGTTGTCAAAGTACACTGCATAGTACGAAATTACCATTCAATCGTATCTTATCAATCTCATCTTGACTTTTCAATACTTTCGCGATACCATAAATGTAACTAATATTATATTTTTTAAAATTACCATACAAAACAGGAGCAAATAGAAATGGCTTATCAATTTATAAGGCAAGAACCTTGCTACGACCACATCCTCTTCGTTCTGGCATTGGATAGAGACAAAATGAAGGAGCGAATTTTAATCGGAACGGAACAGCAAATCCGTTTTCGACTGGACGGAAATAAAGATAACGATGTCATATATGATATAACACGTCCTCTAGGACGTTTTCTGATAGATTTTGAATATGATAAAGAAAAGAACTGGAATATATATGGACTTGCTCCCCTACGTGATGCATTGCACACTAACCGTTGGAAACAGCCTGCACTGGAACAGACTGCTGGTGATTTTCTGGCAAAAAAATATCTCACCGGTGATCCGGTGAGAATGTATGCTACATTCCGTATTTGGAATGAATATCTTGTTACAAGGGAATATCGTGACCGTAATACTGCCTGTGATCGTTTTATAGAAAAAATCCAAATTTTGACTCAGGCATTCCAAACAGAAAATGTCATGAATTTTAATTCTGATACCGGAAAACCAGAACGTTTTCATACTGGCAGTCTTTATTTCCGCAACACTCCTGCTGAAATCACTCGACTTGAACTTTGGTTTCCGGATAATAGGCGCAGAACAGAATGCGTAGCTGCCTATAGCTCTTTTTATCCGCTTATCACTTATTACTTGAATCGACTGAATGACTGGGGCCTTTGTTTCCGTCAGTGCAAAGTCTGTGGAAAATATTTTCTGGCAAAAAGCCAGCGTTATGAACTGTGCAGTGATAAGTGCCGTAAAGCACAGGCACTTCAAAACAAAAGGGAGTTTGATGAACGAGCCAGAGAAAATAACTATGATCTGCTTTATAAAAATGAATGCCAGAATTGGCGTAATAAAATCAATAAGTCCCAAAAAACTGCTAATTTTCCGATTGAACGCCTGGAAGAAATGAAAAATGCGTTTGACCTTTTTAAGAAAGAAGCTCTGCAGCGTAAGAAAGCTGTAAAGGCAGGAGCAACCAGTCCGACAGAATTCACAGACTGGTTGTATCAGCAGAGCAATATTATCTTAAAACTCAGCAAAATCTGAATCCATCCCTGTAAAGGAAAGGCAGCGAATTTACTCGCTGCCTGCCTTCTCATTGAACTTGTATCCTACACCCCAGACGGTTTGAATATATACCGGGTTACCCGGATCATCTTCTATTTTCTCACGAATATGACTGATATGGCTCATTACTATATTGTAATCGCCAAAATAGGATTCTTTCCAGACTATATCATAAATCTGTTCTTTACTAAATACTCTTCCTGGATTTTGTGCTAATAACTGCAGGATTTCAAACTCGGTGTAAGTTAATTCTATTTTTCTATTATCACGAACGACTTCTCTCCGTTTCAAATCAATCGCTATACCCTTATGCCATATTTTCGATTGAAATTGTATTTCCTGAAAAAGAAATTTCTCTCTGCCGGAATCTAACACAGAAATAACAGAATTTACCAAATCTTCCTCAGCTCCCTCGAATGATACCAGCAATATTTTTCCCACCTAATCGTCCTCGTTTCATTTAATACTAACTTAATGTTTCGCCTCTGAAGTATATCCATCAAATGTTTCCGCTTCCGGATTAAATTCAGTAAATAATTCCTGCATTCTATTTTTGCTTACTTTTTGAAAGCTGCTGATCTTTCCACTTTTGTCTCTCGTTACTTCAATGTACATAGTTCCGTTGCTGTTAGAAAAGATTCCCCTTCCCTCATCATATAAATCTGCTATAATCTTACCATTATAAACCCAGTTTCCTTGAGCATCACAAGATACTCCATAATCAGCATACTCCTGTGGAACAGCAATATTAAGACCTTTTCCCTCTTCACTGCTATATTCGCCCATGTCATCAGCCGCTATGTTCTCACTTCCTCCTTCTTCAAAAACAGATCCTTTCATTTCATCTGCAGTTACAGCTTCTCCGCCGGAACTTTCAACCAATACTGCCGGTTCTGACCAAAAATCATCTGATAACGGTTCTGCCTTTACGTCTGTGATGGTGCCATAGTTTTCCCTTTGCACTTCAACTCGAAGCGTACCTCCACGTTTGGAACTTATTGTATAAGTACCCGGCTTAAACTCATCCCGGAAATATCCAATGGTCTTTCCATCATACATCAGAAATCCTGTTTCTTTCTGGTAAGTTATTCCCGCTTTTGCATATTCAGAAAGCTGTTCTTCGCTGAATACATTTTCATTACTGTCTTTATTTTCGGTGACCGTTTCTGCTTCCTGCTTCGCATATTCTATATTTTCCGGAGAATATGCCATTGTAATTCCCACTGCATCATCAGATGATTTCGACAACTTCATCCCATCTTTTATTTTTTGAAGATTATCCTCATAAAGTGCAATCGTCTCATCTACCTTTTCCTGTGTCCATACAAACCATCCGTCGCCGCCTGTATAAGCTTTTTCACCAATCATAGACTGCAGAACTTCTTTTTCCTCGTCCAGCCATTTCGCATACTCTTCTGCTGTCCACCATTCCACATCCGAACTTGAAAGTGATTCATCTTCCCGGATATTCACTTCGTTTAAAGCAACTGTTGTTTCACCGTTTTCTTGCGCTGTCTCTGTCTTTTTCTCCAAGGATGATGCGGAAGTTGCAAATCCACCTGTCACGCAAATTACCAATACTGCACTTATAATTACTGCAAACTTAGATGTCTTCTTTATCTTCATAATTGCTCTTATCCTCTCTTCAATCGCATTTTTACTGAAACTGTTACATAATGGTGTCAGTCCGCTCTTTTTTTCTTCCATAGATATTAAAGCAGTTGCATATACCGACTTTATATCCATTCCAAATCTACGGACTACGGTTTCGTCACAGGATAATTCCAAATCTCTGTTAAAAAGAATATACATTACCCACACAAGAGGATTAAACCAATGAATGCATACTGCAGCAATCATTATCAGCTTTGTAAGCATATCAAGCCGTCTGATATGCACATATTCATGTTCCAACACATAACGAAGCTGATAAATATTTTTCCATTCTGTATTTTTCGGCATTAAAATAACTGGGCGAATCACACCATAAGAAAGTGGTGCAGCTATGGTTTCTGTCTGCCGGATGGATAGACTCCTTTTTAGTGGATGTTTTTCCTTCCATGCTTCCAAAATATCATTTTCAACAGGCAGCGAAAATCGAAATTCCCGATAACATTTTATATAGGAAACCGCAAAAAATCCAAAACAAAGTAACAGACCTGCCAGCCATATTACACTCAAAATCGAAATGGATTCTGTTCTCTGTACCATAGCCTCTGATAATCCATTTGCTATCTCAGGCATATTCCCATGAATGGGTAAAAATGTTGTCGTTTGCGCCGTTCTCACTGGGTTTATATCAGAATAAATACTCTGCAACAGAGAATAAATACTTGTGACTGATTTTATGGAAAATGGAACTAATAACCGTATTAATGCAATCCACCATAAAATCAAAAATGTTTTCTTCGGTAATCTGTTGATAAGCACAGCCCTTAATACCACAATAAGTAAAATAATAACCGTTCCCAGAAAACTCATTTGCAGCAGGCTCATATACATCACCTCATTCCAATTCACTGACGATCTGCTTCAGGTTCTTAATCTGCTCCATAGAAAGTTTTTTTCTGCCAAGAAGTGCCGCAAACAACTTGTCAACAGATCCATCATATATCTTATCAATAAGTTCATCTGTTTCCAGATCCTGTACCTGTTCTTTTGCTATAAGCGCATGGCACATAAATCCCGGTTCCGTTCGTTCAATCGCGCCTTTATTGATACACCGCTTAATCAATGTATACGTTGTGTTTTTATTCCAGCCGACTTCTCTGTTTAAAGTATCTGCAACATATTTCGCTGGCACGTCACCATCCTTCCACAGAACATCCATTACCTTTAATTCCGAATCAAAAAGTTTGATATTTTCCTCTGTCACTTGTTTCGCCTCCTATAAGACTACAGTAGTCTGTTCTTGTTTTCAGACTACCACAGTCTTATAACATTGTCAATCATTTTCTGTCGCTAGGAAAAGAAAAACAGCCAGCCTTTCGGCTGACTGCTCCATACTAAATATAAACCATTTCGTTCAGTACAATTTCTTCTGCTCTGTTTCTAATATTATTACACCGTTGTACCCAAAGCATAGCATCTTTCCGCTTCAATTCCTCCGTCACTCCCTCAGCCGCTTTCATCTGATCAACAATACACGTAAACCGTTCCTCCGCTTGTTCGTCCAAATCCTCCAGATAGCTCCAAAGTTTTCCGGTCAGCAGTAAACTGGAATATCTACCGTAGCACTGCTTTTTCAGATACTCCCTGTGCATTCGTCCCCACTTACCGATAGATCGCTTTTCCTCCGGCAGCTTCAAGTCTGGGATATAATAATCCCCGACAAGTACATAATCAATGCCATTCTCCGTAATTCTTGTTTTCAAATCCTTCATGGTTCGTTCCTCCTTGGTTTTTCTTATTCTATTACCCAAACGAACCGTTCTATATTGTTACTTCCATATGTACCGTACTCTTGCTTATCCCGAATTTTTTTGCCGTCTGCCGTACCGTCGCTTTCGTTTCTATTATGTAGTACGCAATTTCCACTGCACGTTCTTCGATGTAATCTTTCAAAGAAAAATCCTCCGAAGGCACTGTTTTTACAGTGTATGCGGAGGATTTTTGTGGTATGTCTTCTGTGCTATTTTCGCAGGGTCTTCAGATACTCCTTCTGCTCCGGTGTGATCCGGTAGCTCTCGATTGCTTTCTGGATAGTCTTACGGTGCACCCACTCTGACAACTTACGTTCTTCCAGATATGGAATGGTGGCATCCCACTGCTTCGCAAGCGCCGTTGCAAGATACCATGCGATCATCATATTTACATAATATTCTTCAGATTCGACATCTGCTGCCATTTTCAGATATTCCGGTCTGAAATCTTCATCCAGATAAAATGTCATCAGCATGCCGATTCCATAACGGATCGTATAAGTCTCATCTGACGCAATCCAGCTGCGGATCTCCGGAAGCAATTCATCTTTATGTTTTACAAAAATCTTTGGTGCAGGGAGGTCACAGGTTGCCCAGTTATTTACATACGGAAGAAATCTTTTCACTTCCGCAAGGCATTTTTCGTAATCTTTTATCCACGATGCGATCATTATATGCATATTGTTCTCTTCATAATATCTGTGTGGCAACTCCTGCATAAAAAGCTCTGCCTCCGGAGTCTTTGCATACTCTTTTGTAAATTTTCGAAGCTCCGGTGTGCGGATCCCGATAATCGTTTCTTTGTCGATTCCCGGAAGCAGCCTGCTGTGAAAATCCCTGTATTTCAGATCCTGCATTTCAAATAATTTCTTTTCCAGCTTTTCTATGAAACCCATAATCTTATTCTGCCTTCGTTTGATATATTCAAAATTATAGCACACCATTATTTTTGTACAATCCTTCATGTATATTTTCGGCATTTTTCATATAGCATTTAATAAAAGACTTTTGGGGTGCTTCATGTCCGATCAGAAAAAGAACACACAGCCACCCGTTGATACTGCCCTTCTGATCCTCGTTCTTGTCCTGGCTGTTTTTGGGCTGATCATCCTCTTAAGTGCCAGCGAATATAACGGCCGGGTTCGCTTCCATGACTCTGCCTATTACTTCAAAAAACAGCTTTTCGCCACCTCACTCGGTCTTGGTGCCATGTATATAATCTCCACCATGAATTATCGCTTTTTTGTCCGGCTTGCGCCTGCTGCCTATCTGCTCTCCCTGCTTCTCTCTACCACAGTGCTGCTTGTCGGACAGGAGATCAACGGTTCAAAACGCTGGCTGAATCTCGGTCCTCTTTCCTTCCAGCCTTCAGAGTTTGCCAAAGTCGCTGTCATTCTCTTTCTCACCTGGCAGATAGAAAACTCCCGCAGACGAACGGACGGCTTCTGGTTCATGTGCCGCACGATGCTGACTCTACTCCCCATCACAGGTCTGGTCGGTTCCAACAACTTAAGTACCGCGATCATCATTCTCGGAATCGGTGTCATTCTGATCTTCGCTTCCAGTCCACGCTACATGCAGTTCGTCGCGCTCGGCAGTGCCGGCATCGGTTTTATCGCAGTCTTTCTCGCCGCAGAAAGCTACCGTCTGGAACGTCTCGCTATCTGGCGTGATCCGGAAAAATATGAAAAAGGATTCCAGACCATTCAGGGACTTTATGCGATCGGGAGCGGTGGGCTTTTTGGCCGTGGTCTCGGAAACAGCATACAAAAACTGGGCTTCGTCCCCGAAGCCCAGAATGATATGATTTTTTCAATTATATGTGAAGAAACAGGGCTTGCAGGTGCCATTATCCTGATTCTGATCTTCGCCCTGCTGCTCTGGCGGCTCTGCGTGATCTCCATGCATTGTCAGGAGCTTTCCGGGGCACTGCTCTCCGCCGGGATCATGGGACATCTGGCGATTCAGGTCATTCTGAACATTGCCGTTGTCACCAACACAATTCCCAACACCGGAATCACACTTCCCTTCATCAGTTACGGTGGCACTTCCATCGTCTTTCTCCTCGGAGAAATGGGTATCGCCCTGAATATAAGCCGTTACCGAAAATAGCAGTTTCACTATGATATCCTGCTCTCCCGGGAATTTCCATCAATACGATCAACTATCAGAAGAAAAACCCTCCGACCAGATGCACTACAAATGCAACTGCCCATGCGATCACGCACTGTCCGATCACAACCCCGACTGCCCATTTGCCACCGAGTTCTCTTTTGACCGATGCAATTGCAGCAACACATGGGGTATACAGAAGGCAAA
The DNA here is from genome assembly GCF_003460065.1 of Ruminococcus sp. AF17-22AC. Taxonomy (NCBI): domain Bacteria; kingdom Bacillati; phylum Bacillota; class Clostridia; order Eubacteriales; family Oscillospiraceae; genus Ruminococcus; species Ruminococcus sp. AF17-22AC. Next base: position 16,339 of record NZ_QRXT01000012.1, on the reverse strand, counting down.
ATGCAAGCAGGCTTGCGGCAGCCAAAGGCGTAATACAGCCCAGTAAAGTCGCAGTGCTTCCAAATAAAACGGAAAGCGTCGATACCACACTTTCTTTTGCCATAAATCCGGTAATCAATGCTGTAGAGATTCGCCAGTCACCGAATCCCATTGGTTTGAAAATCGGTGCAATCACACTTGCCACCATCGCAAGAATACTGTCTTTTGAATCAGTCACAATGCTGAAATGCACATCAAAAGTCTGCAGGAACCAGATCACCAGGGTTGCCATAAATATAACAGTAAATGCTCTCTGCAGAAAATCTTTCGCTTTGTCCCAGAGCAAATGTCCGACATTCTTTGCACCCGGCATACGGTAATTCGGAAGTTCCATAACGAACGGCACTGCTTCTCCACTGAACAACGTTCTCCGCATCAGAAGTGCCATCAGGATTCCCATCAAAATCCCGCCAAAGTACAGAGCAATCATTACAAGCGCTCCATGTTTCGGGAAAAACGCTGCCGTAAAAAATGCATAGATTGGAAGCTTTGCCGAACAGCTCATAAACGGAGTCAGCAGGATCGTCATCTTACGGTCACGTTCCGACGGAAGTGTACGGCTTGCCATAACACCCGGAACAGTACAGCCGAATCCGACCAGCATCGGAACAATACTTCTTCCGGAAAGACCGATCTTTCGCAGCAGCTTGTCCATTACAAATGCAACACGCGCCATATATCCGCTGTCTTCCAGCAACGATAAGAAGAAAAACAACGTCACGATAACCGGAAGAAAACTTAAAACACTTCCGACGCCGTTAAAAACTCCATCCATAACAAGCGAATGAATCACATCATTGACACCGGCCGCCCTCATCCACTGATCTACAATATTACCCAGTGCCGTGATGCCCATCTCAAGAAGATTCTGCAAAAATGCACCAATCACGCTGAAAGTCAGGAAGAAAACAAGTCCCATGATTCCGATAAAGCACGGAATTGCCGTATATTTTCCTGTCAGAATGCGGTCAATCTTCATACTCCTCAGGTGTTCTTTGCTTTCTTTTGGCTTTACGACTGTTTCATCACAGACTTTCTCGATGAAATCAAAACGCATATGGGCAATAGCTGCTGCACGGTCAAGTCCACGCTCTTTTTCCATCTGTTTAACGATATGTTCCAGTGTCTCTTTTTCATTCTGGTCCAGTTTCAGACTTTCCATAATCAGCGAATCGCCTTCGGCAAGCTTCGCTGCTGCAAAACGTACCGGAATTCCGGCTGCCTTCGCGTGATCCTCGATCAGATGCATGATTGCATGAAGGCACCGATGTACCGCACCACCGTCTTCATTTACATCACAGAAATCAATTGGCTGCGGACGTTCCTGATATTTTGCCACATGAATGGCATGCTGTACCAGTTCATCAATTCCTTCATTCTTTGCCGCAGAAATCGGGATGACCGGGATTCCCAGCATATCCTCCATCTGATTGACCAGAATGGAACCGCCGTTTTCCCGCACCTCATCCATCATATTCAGCGCAAGAACCATCGGAATATCCAGTTCCATCAACTGCATCGTCAGATACAGATTTCTCTCAATATTCGTCGCATCTACAATGTTGATGATTCCTTTTGGATGTTCATCAAGCACAAAATTTCGTGTTACGATCTCCTCGCTGGAATACGGTGACATGGAGTAAATACCCGGCAGGTCAGTGACCAGCGTATTGCTTTTTCCACGAATATTTCCATCTTTTCTGTCTACGGTAACGCCCGGAAAGTTTCCGACATGCTGGCTGGAGCCAGTCAGCTGATTAAATAATGTGGTTTTACCGCAGTTCTGGTTTCCTGCAAGCGCGAACGTAAGAATTTCATTGTCCGGAAGCGGATGCTCCGTCTCTTTTTTGTGGTATTTTCCGCCTTCACCAAGTCCAGGATGCGGAATTGTCCTCGCTGTATTATTTTTATGTAACGCCCTGCTGTCCGGTACACTAACAGCGTCGCGTATATTCTCTATCTCTATCTTTTCTGCATCTGCAAGTCGCAGCGTCAGTTCATAACTGTGGATACGAAGTTCCATCGGATCGCCCATCGGCGCATATTTCACCATGGTCACTTCGCCCTTCGGGATCAGTCCCATATCCAGAAAATGCTGCCGCAATGCTCCCTCTCCACCGACAGAACGTATTGTTGCAGTCTTTCCAATCGGAAGTTCACGTAATGATGTCATATCGACTTTCCTTTCTGTCTTTTCCTGTTTTTGTCTGATTCTTTGTTTTATTGATATTTTTTATCATTATATACAGATTAACGGTATGCCAAATGAGAAAAATTGTCAATAGAATTTCCTGAGAATTTTCTTCCTTATATATCTACTTCATTTTTTATCAGAGATATAAATATATTTTTATAACACTTTCGTCTCAAAAGAGCTTATAATAGATTCACGATATAAACTGAGGAGGACTTTATTATGGAAAAAAAATGGTGGCATGAAAAAGTTGCCTATCAAATTTATCCAAAGAGTTTTTATGACTCAAACGGTGACGGAATCGGGGATATCCCGGGAATTATAGAAAAATTAGACTATCTGAAAGCTCTGGGTGTCGACATTGTATGGATTTCCCCATGCTATCCGTCTCCTTTTGCCGATCAGGGATACGACATCTCTGATTATTACAACATCAATCCTGTTTTCGGAACACTGGAAGACATGGACCGTCTTCTTGCCGAGGCAAAGAAACGTGATATGTATATTCTTCTGGATCTCGTAGTAAACCACTGTTCTGATGAACATGAGTGGTTCCAAAAAGCCTGCGAAGATCCGGACGGAAAATACGGCAATTTCTTCTACATTACCGACAAAAAAGAAGGCGAACTGCCATGCAACTGGCGCAGTTACTTCGGTGGTCCTGTCTGGGAAACTCTGCCGGGGCATCCGGACAAACAGTATCTGCACGTTTTCCACAGGAAACAGCCAGATCTGAACTGGGAAAATCCAGAGGTTCGTGAAGAAATATACAAAAATATCAACTGGTGGCTGGATCGCGGTGTCAGCGGTTTCCGTATCGATGCGATCATTAATATCAAGAAGAAATTTCCATTTGCAGACTATCCCGTCGATCGTCCGGACGGCCTTTCCAGCATTCAGAATATGTTGAAAGAAGCTACCGGAATCGGTGAATTCTTAAGCGAAATGCAGGCGCGCACCTTTGGCCCGCACAATGCTTTTTCCGTAGGTGAAGTATTTGATGAAAAAGACGAAGAGCTTCCGGATTTCATCGGAGACGGTGGATATTTTTCCAGCATGTTTGACTTCTCAACAACTATTTTCGGAGGAAGCCCGAACGGCTGGTATGACCGCAAAATCATCACTCCGGACGATTATAAGGAATGCTGTTTCCACTCCCAGCAGCGTGTCGGGGATATCGGTTATCTTTCCAATATTATAGAAAACCATGATGAACCGCGTGGTGTCAGCCACTACATCCCGGACGGAGACCTTTCTCTCCACAGTAAGAAACTTCTTGCAACAATGTATTTTATGCTCCGTGGCCTGCCGTTTATCTATCAGGGACAGGAGATCGGTATGGAAAACCTGCACTTCCAGTCCATCGATCAGGTCGATGATATCAGCACAATCGATGAATATCATGTTGCCAAAAATGCCGGTCTGAACGAAAAGGAGGCACTGTCCTGCATCTCCAGATACAGCCGTGACAATGCCCGTACACCGGTTCAGTGGAACGACAGCGCCAATGCCGGATTTACCAGTGGAAATCCATGGCTTCCGCTCAACCCGAATTATAAAGAGATCAATGTAGCTTCACAGGAAAACGATCCGGATTCTCTTCTTTCTTTCTATAAAGAACTGATTGCACTGCGTAAAAATCCGGAATATAAAGAAACCATTGTTTATGGCGAACTGATTCCTTATCTCGAAGAGCAGCACAACCTGATGTCTTACTATCGTAAAGGAGACAAAACCCTCCTTGTACTCGGCAATTTCCAGAAAGAGCCTCAGACTGTAAAACTGCCGTCTGCATGCCGCAAAGTTCTGCTCAACAATTATCCTCAGCTGAACATCAGCGACGACTCTGTAATTCTTGATAATTACCAGGCGGTTGTAATCGAACTGTAAACCAAATTTTTTGTTTATCTGATTTCATACAGTAAAAAATCCCCACAGGGATATGTATACTGAAATTCTTTAAAGTTTCAGCGCCTCATATCCTGTGGGGATTTCTTTATTTTATTTGCAAAGCTCTTCTGCCATCTGATCAAGTTCTTTGATGTTTTCTTCACTTAAGGAAGACATGATCTTAACTGTGGTATCAAGCCATGTAATGTTTTTGCTCTTTTCAAATTCTGCTTTCATAACTTTGGCAGCATTCGGAGCCCAGCTTCCATTCTCAATCAGACCGATCGTACGGTTCTGATAGTTTCTTTCTGTCAGATGGTCGATGTATGTTTTCATGAACGGAAAGATATCGGCATTGTAGGTGATTGTGGCAAGAACCAGTTTACCATAGCGAAATGCCTCTTCAACAGCTTCTGCCATATCATCTCTTGCAAGATCAAATACGGAAACTTTCGGGCAGCCTTTCTCTTCCAGCTTCTGTGCCAGAACTTCTACGGCTTTCTTTGTATTTCCATAAACAGATGAATATGCGATCACAACACCTTCACTCTCAACCTTGTAAGAGGACCAGATGTCATATTTCTCAATGTAATGTGCCAGATTTTCAGTCAGGATCGGTCCATGCAGCGGGCAGATCGTCTGAATGTCCAGAGTTGCAGCTGCTTTGAGAAGTTTCTGCACCTGTGCACCGTATTTACCAACAATACCGATATAATAACGACGGGCTTCGCAATCCCAGTCTTCCTCTACATCAAGAGCACCGAATTTACCAAATCCGTCTGCGGAAAACAGAACTTTGTCCGTGCTGTCATATGTAACCATAACTTCCGGCCAGTGAACCATCGGTGCAAATACAAATGTCAGGACATGTTTGCCCAGTGTCAGACTCTCTCCGTTAGCAACAACCAGTTTTTTGCCTTCCAGATCCATACCTCTGAAGAAATTTTCCATCATGGTAAAAGTCTTTGTATTTGCAACAACAGTCGTATCCGGATATGCTTTCATGAAGTTTTCAATGTTTGCCGCATGATCCGGCTCCATATGCTGTACAACCAGATAATCCGGCTTTGCTCCATCCAGGACTTTGGCAACATTTCCAAGCCATTCTTCAGTGAAGTTTGCATCTACGGTATCCATAACTGCGATCTTTTCATCTTTGATCACATAAGAGTTATAGGACATGCCGTTCGGCACCTCATACTGTCCCTCAAACAGATCGACCTGATGGTCATTTACACCTACATAATAAATATCATTTCCGATTTTCATCTTAACAATGTACCTCCTTATTGATCCGGATTTTGTGTTATTTTAAAACATTTTCATTTCTGTCCACATTATATCCGCTCCCTTACCCGAAATCAATAGGGACCTTTTTATTATCGACATTTTATAACCTTCATGTTATAAACAAACATCCCCAGTGATGCCAGAATGATCAGACCATATCCTATGAAACTATAGCAATCCGGAATTTCACCAAACAGGAGAAATCCCAGAAGTGTCGCGAATATGATCTGCGAATAATCAAAAATAGAAATCTTACCTGCCGGTGCATACGTATATGCTGCTGTGATCGTAAACTGACCGCCTGCTGCAAAAAGGCCCGCCATCAGAAGCGTCACAAGCTGTTTTCCTGTCATCGGAGTATAATCAAAAATCAGATACGGAAGCACAAACAGGCATGAAAATGCAGAAAAGTAAAATACAATGATCGGACCTTTTACTCCATGTGTTCCCAGCACGCGCACCATTGTATATGCAATTCCTGCTCCAAGTCCTCCGCAGACTCCGATCAGCGCAGGAATCAACGCTGCATTCTGAAATCCCGGTTTTACCACAAAAAGGCATCCGATAAATGCCAGCAGCACGCAGGTTCCCTGCACCGGAGTAATCTTTTCTTTCAAAATCAGAAAAGAAAAAATGATTGCAAAAAACGGGGACAATTTGTTCAGGATCGAAGCATCGGCAACAAGCAGATGGTCGATCGCATAAAAGTTACAGAGGATTCCCAGTGTGCCGAACGCGCAGCGAAGGAGCAGCGCACCCCAGTACTGTTTCTGCACCTTTGGTACAATATGATTTTTGCCTAAAATGATCGCTGCAAAAATTGCCGCCACCAGATTACGGAAAAAGCTTTTCTGAATGGATGGCAGATCTCCCGCCAGACGCACACTGACATTCATGCACGCAAAGAAAAATGCCGACAGAATGATCATAACCATTCCTTTTATATAATTTTCCTGTTTCATTTCTATTTCACCAAGCCTCTCATTATTTCTTCCTGTTTATCATATCACTAACTGCCGATGTGATACAAGCAGGATTCCTTTTGAATGAATTAAGGAAATCTACTTTTCTGTAATTTTATATAGCGATTTCGATATTTTTCGGTTATAATGATATACGAATACACACTTAAAGAGACGCGGTACCATGCTACAATAATAAAGTTATCTCAGAACGGAGGAGAAATTATGGAAATTGTCTGTTTAGACCTTGAAGGCGTACTGGTTCCTGAAATCTGGATCGCATTTGCAGAAGAAACCGGTATCCCGGAATTAAAAAGAACAACAAGAGATGAGCCGGACTACGATAAACTAATGAAATACCGTCTCAACATTTTGAAAGAACATGGCCTTGGACTGAAGGAGATTCAGGAAACCATTTCCAAAATCGATCCGATCCCGGGCGCCAAAGAATTTCTGGACAAGCTTCGCGAACTGACTCAGGTCATCATCATCAGTGATACATTTTCACAGTTTGCCGGACCTCTGATGAAAAAACTCGGTTATCCGACTATCTTCTGCAACTCTCTCGTAGTCGCAGACAACGGCGAGATCACAGACTTTAAAATGCGCTGTGAAAAATCCAAATACACAACCGTAAAAGCACTGCAGTCCATTGGATATGATACCATTGCAAGCGGTGACAGCCACAATGACCTCGGCATGATCCAGGCAAGCAAGGCAGGATTTCTCTTTAAGAGCACCGATGCGATCAAAGCCGAATATCCTGAAATTCCGGCATATGAAACATACGACGAACTTTATGACGCAATCAAAAAAGTAATCGAGGGTTAATCCCCCGATTACTTTTTTAATTCCTGTGTATGAACCAGTGATGCATATACCCCTTCTTTTTGCATCAGTTCGTTGTGCGATCCTTTTTCAACAATCTGTCCCTGTTCGATAACCACGATGTCATCCGCACTCTTGACTGTAGAAAGTCTGTGGGCTATGATAATCGTCGTTCTTCCGACTGCAAGTTTCTCAAATGTTTCCTGGATTTTTGCCTCTGTCACACTGTCCAGCGCAGAAGTTGCCTCATCCAGAATCAGAATCGGCGGATTTTTCAGAAAAATACGTGCAATTGAAATTCTTTGTTTCTGTCCACCGGAAAGAAGTGCGCCTCTTTCTCCGACATTTGTATCAAATCCTTTCGGCATTTCCATAATATCGTCATAAATTTCTGCCATCTTTGCCGCCTGTATGATTTCATTCATTGTCGCATCGAGTTTTCCATAACGGATGTTCTCCGCAATACTGTCTGCAAAAAGGAAAACTTCCTGCTGCACAACACCGATATTTCTGTGCAGCGATTCCTGTGTAGCCTTTCTTACATCTATTCCATCAATGGAAATACTTCCGTCAGTCACATCATAAAATCGCGGAATCAACTGACTGAGCGTAGTTTTTCCGCCACCGGAAGATCCTACAAACGCAATCGTCTCACCCGGTTTTATATGAAGGGAAACATCCTTAAGTACTGTCTGATCTCCCTCATAAGCAAATCCGACATGATCTATATCGATCTGTCCTCTGACATTCTGAAACTCCGTGGCATCCGGTGCATCCTTAAGTCCCGGTTCTGTCCGCATCAGTTCTACAAATCTGTGCAGACTGGCTGTTCCGTTCGCAATCAGTTCCACCGTCGTTGAAAGGTTACGTACCGGATTTACAAAAGTAGACACATACAAACTGAATGTGATCAGGTCAATGATGTTCAACTGATCTGACATGATCAGTGCACCGCCGACCGCAATCACGATTGCTGAAAGAATACACATGAAAAATTCCATTACGGAATTAAACATTCCCATTGCCCGATAAAAATCCGCTTTTGAATCACGGTAGCTCAAATTTGCAGAATCAAATTTGTCGAGTTCTTTTTCCTCATTTGCAAAAGCTTTCGCCGTACGAAGGCCGGAAAGTCCGGATTCAAAATCCGTATTGATCGCTGCCATTTCTTTTTTTACATTGCGGGATGCATTCTGCATGGAAAAACGGCATTTCCACACGATCACAAGAAAAATCGGAATTGTCACCGCGATCACCAGCGCCAGTTTCCACTGGATCGTAAACATAATGATCAGCGCGCCAATGATCGTTACTGTTGAAATAAAAATATCTTCCGGTGCATGATGTGCAAACTCCGTAATATCAAATAGTTCCGATGTGAGCCGACTCATTAACTGTCCCACGCGGGCATTGTCAAAATACGAGTAACTCAGCTCCTGAATATGCTGAAATAAGTCACGTCGAAAATCTGTTTCTATCCGGACACCAAACGTGTGTCCCCAGTAAGTAATAATATAGGTAAAAACAGACCGCAGAATGTATGCACAAAATACGATTGCCATGACGGTCCAGAATGTTCTCCACGCATTATCCGGCAAAAGTTTGTACATACACCATCTGGAAATAAATGGAAATGCCAGATCGATCATCGCAATTCCCAGTGCACATGCCATATCCAGAAAAAACAGTTTCCTGTGAGGTTTGAAATATGACAGAAATATCTGCATTTCACTTTTGTTTTTGAAATCTTTTCGATTCATCTTTTTTCTCCTGTCTTTTATTTTCTATTGTTTCATATTGATTTCACTCACTTTCTGACACTCATCTTAGCACAGATGATGTAAAAAATACAAGATAATGGGGTTCATGTCATAGATAAGAGGCAGGAACCGTATGGTCCTGCCCCTGATTCAGCTATTATCTGTCTTTTTTTCTGATAAAGAAGATTCCGGCTGCGGCTGCAAGTGCTATGAAAGCTGCGCCGATATAACCTAAAATGTCGGTCGTATCGCCTGTTTTTACTGCGGATACGGTCGTGCTGTTTTTCACAGCTGAGCTCTGTGTACCGGATGTTTTATTTGTATTCGTCACAGAAGTCGTATTTGTATTGCTGTTTTGGTTGGTATTATTTGTGTCACCGGTCTTATTTGTATCCGATGTATCATCTTTTCCATCTGATTTATTTCCGGTGTTGCCCTTTGAATCATCCTTCTTTGAATCATCCTTTTTTGCAGGTGCAATTGTTACTTTGAGCTGCTGTACATCTGTTTCTCCATGCCCTTCGGCTCTAACTACTTTGTAGGAAACTGTGTATTCTCCGGCCTCTGTCGCTTCCGGTATTTCTTCACTCCATTCGCCATCGCCGACTTTATACATCATCTTTCCTTCTGCCGTACTGCCCGGATTTACCAGTTTCTGTGCCTTGCCATTATAAATAAGCCCGGTGATTACCGTCGGTGCCGTAACCGGTGCATGGTCTACGATAAGCTCGTAACCAGATACAGCTTCTTTGTACAGATCTGACTGTGCCGCTCTTATAATGATTTGCGTCGTTCCCGGTTTCAGTGCTGTGATAGCTCCGGTCTTTGGATCTACCGTTGCTACAGTCGGATCGCTGCTCTCATAGGAAAGTTCTGTCTTTGCAGTAGCCTCGCGTGCCTCCAGTGCATCATTGCAATATGCGTTCCTTGCTGTAGTGTCCACTGTAATTGTCTGATCAAGCCGTTCCACCTTCGGATAGCGGACTGTAAACGTAAATGTCGTTCCGTCTGCACTGGCACCCTGTCCGTCTTTTACCAGAATCTCAACATTTGAATGTTTATTTTCGTCATTCGGAATATAATCCCAGTCTGTAGTGTCCGGCCATGTATGTACACTCATCTTCTGCGGATCAAAAGTGCTGTCAAAATGCATATCTGATCCTGTTTTCAGGACAACCGTCAACTCCGGAATATCGTCCGCCATCCATTTCTTTTCGGCTGTGTTGCTGAATCCACTCCATTCGGCACTTTTTCCATAAAGGTTCGGGGCTGTCGATAGATTTCCGTAAGGTTCTCCTACTTCCTGGTTGATAAACGGCTCATTCGCCACAGCAATCTTGCCGGCTGCGTCAGCTCTCTGTGAAACAATGATATATGTGCCATTATACTGTTTCTGGCCTTTCAGCTTATAAAGTCCGTTCTGTTTCTGTGCCTCTGTAAGCTGCACCTTATCCTGGACAGTATCTCCGGTACCTTCCGGAATTTCAAGTACTTTTAATCCTTTTGTAAAGTCATCCGCATTCACCTGAATAGTAATCGGATCTGCGATCGTGATACTTCCATTGATACGGCTCGGGCGATTTTTTACAATGTTTAATGTATTATTTCCTGTCGAAACAAAGTTATTGGTCTGGAATTTTCCGGAAAACGAGGAATTATTTAATGTCAAAGTATTGGCTGCGCTTAATACCCCATCCGCTGTTGTGCCAAGTGCAGAATTTTCCACCGTGACGTTTGCAATACTATCCGCAATACTTGAAATTGTTCCGGTACAGTTGTTAAATGCAATATTTCCGATATTGCCCGCTGCTTTGCTGACTGTCAGTCCTTCAAAATTCACAGACGCAAAATTCACGCTTTTATATACATAAATATAGGAAGGATTGAATGTAAATTTATTTCCATCAGCACTTCTTATGGTAACACTTTTTTCAATTACGGCCGAACTGCTGCAATCACTCAGTAAGATGATTGTTCCGCCCTCAGCCACATGATCTATTGCCTTGCCGACAGTTTTTAATGCACTGGTCGTGGTGTCTCCGAGATTATTGTTATTACCATTATTTGCATCTACGTAGACGATATTCAGAAGCTTTTGGGTTACTGTTCCTTGTGCATCCAGGCTTCCCGGCGAACTGTTTCCACTTGTTTGCATGGCATAAGGTTTTTTTACACTGACATTCAGTTTCAATGTTCCTGCCTTTGTCAGCTTTGGACTTACTGCTTTATCATATCTTTCAAAGGAATTTCCATCTTGCCATTTGAAGGTAAAAACACTTGCCAGATCAACACCTCCGATAATATTTGTAAATGTTGGTGTGATCGTATCTCCTACATACATCGTTGTCGGAAGCGCTACTGTCGGATATACACTCTGATCATCCAAAATGTTGATCCTATATGAACCTGTCAGCTTATCCGTCGATACAGTGCCATATCTGATATATGTATCCTCCGTTGTTGCCCCGAAACTTCCTGTGCCTGTCACTGTCGCATTCCAGAAACATTCTCCTCTGCCGGTTACATTGATCGTACCATTATTGGTGACTGAACCGCTCATAATAGCCTTTGACATAAAATCAAATGCACTGACTGCAAAAGTAGCTCCACTTTCAATTTCCAGAGGCGCATTAAATGTATCCTGATAAGCACCCCATGTGAAAGTTGATCCGTTTTTTACTACAATCCTTTTACTCGTGGTTAAAGGATCTGTATACCTGATATTGCCCGTGATATTGATTGTATGAATGTTATCGTCATTCAATGCATTCTCTAAGTCTGTCTTACTCTCAACATCTTTCTCGCCCTCATTTGCCTGTACCGCGATGTCTTTTGCATTTTTCTCGTCAGCGTTCTGTGCTGCCGCTTCTGCCTGTTTCTGCTCATCCGCATCCTGTACCGTTTCGTTCTTCTGTGTATTCTCTGATTCGGGTGCTTCTTCTTTTTTCGTTTCGTCTTCTGGTGTTTCTTCCTCTGATTTCTCTTCTGTTACTTTCTCTTCCTTTGGTGTGTCCTCTTCTGCCCCGGAAACTGAATCTTCTTTCGTTGTATCTTCTTTTGTTGTATTTTCTTTTGCTGTATCTTCTTTTGCTGTATCTTCTTTTGCTGTATCTCCCGCCGGAGTTTCAACTTTTGCCTCACTGCTACCGGCTTCTTTAGCATCTTTTGCAGAATCATCCTGCTGTGATACTTCCGCCTTAACTGCCACACTTCCCGCTTCTGCTCCAAACACTGTTGCCGGCATAGTTGATGAAGCCATGCAAAGTGTAAGCAATACACTGAATACCTGTTTCTTCATTGTTCTTCCTCCTGTCTGATAATATTCAGATTAATTTTCTTTTTCGCGCTTCCGCGATTGCTGCTGTTTTATTTTTAACGCCTAATTTACGGTATGTTTCCCGACAGTGGTATTTCACTGTCGCTTCCGAAAGTTTCATGCTTTGGGCTATAGCCGCTGACGCCATGCCTTCTGCCTGTAATTTCAGTATTTTGACTGCATTGGTACTTAAAGAGATCTGCTCTTCTACTTCTTCCATAAGATAAGACGGATATGCTTCTGCCATCTGCCGGCATTCTGTCAGAACCTGATTTTTGTACTCTGCATCCTGCCAGATAAATTTTTCTTTTTCAAGCATCTGCATCAGCACCAAACCTTCTCTGGTCAGAACCCGTACGAAATGGTACTCTTCTGCCCTGCTTATGCACTCCTGCAGCGTTTCTTTCCACGCTGGCTGATTCATTCGGTATTGTACGATTGCCAGAAGAAGCGTTGCTTCCATATATATGTAAGTTCGTTTCATCAGCTTTGCATAATACAGAATCTGCTGAATCAGACAATACGCAGCCTGATACTGCCCCCTCTGTATGTAGATTCTTACTTTCGTCAGATAACGGAAACGATCCATGGTACAAAATTCTCTGCTCTCATCCGGTGCCTGTGACATCCAGTCTGCCACATCTTTTCCCATGTATAAATGCACACGGCATAAAAAAGTATCTATATTAGGAAGCAGATTCGGTGCATCTTTCCTTGCCCGTTCCCGAAAACTCAGCAACGTTTTTTCTGCACCTTCTGCATCTCTGTTTAAAACCGAAAGCCATGCAAGCAGACCGACACCGACAAAAAACATTTCCAGCTTGCCGCCGCTGTCTGTCTCCATTTTTCCTTTTTCTGCAAGCGAAAAAATCTCAAAAATATCCTGTCCCTTTTCCAGATAACTTTCTGCGAGTGCCATCGGAACAAGACCTTTGCCATATTGGCCAAGAACAAATGCTACCGGTATGCCGATCCCGCGCGCAAGTTCTTTGTCATGTTTGCTCCATTCACAGAAATCTTTTCCTCCATTCATCAGAGACGGAAGATTACTCGTAACAGAAAACTCTGGAAGTACTGCTTTTCGGTCGCGCAGTAACAGATCCGCATTCTTGAAAATATCGATCAGTCCGGTACTTCCCGTATGTGGCAATGCAATTTTCAGATAAAGAAGGCGGCTTCTTGCCTCCCGCTTCTCGCTTCCCGTATGTTCCTCTGCATATTTTTCCAATGCGTGATACCAACGATCGCTTTCTTCGATATTCATCAACATTGACTGCAATAAACTGAGCCCCGCCATAAGAACAGGACTGTTTTCCACAATATTGTCCGGAAGTTCCAGGTAATATCTGCGAAGCTCAAAGTAATGCCCACTGGAAGGATTTTTTCTTGCATTTGCAGTCAGAAGTCTTGAAATGCTATCCATATCATTATATTTTTCATACATATCAAGCGCTTCCGGAATCTGGTCGTTAATCTCATAATATAACCCTGCACTGTAATATAGACGCTCGATCTGTTCTGCGGTTTTGCGTCTGCGAAGTCTCTGCTGCATAGATTTACGCATCGGCCAGCGGCATCTCCAGATTCCGTTTGTACCACATATTTCAAAGAAATTTCCTGTTTCTTCAGCCTGTGAGATCAACTTTTCTACATCACGCCTGCCGGTCAGCATTGTTGCAAGCTGAACTGTAAATTCTTCTACGATTGAAACATCCATAAAAAATTCCTGAAGCTGCAGATCCCACTGATCATATACATGAACCTCCAGATAATCCCACTGACGCTTAATCGTCCGCTCCAGATTACAATTTTCCATAACATAAAAGAACAGTGACAATGGATTTCCGCCACCTATACTCCATGCCGCCTGATGTTGTTCATGCGGAAGTTCAAGTCCGAACTGCTCTATGTATGCAATCTGCTCATCAAGAGAAAAAAGAAAATCTTCTTCTTCGATTTCTACAAAGATATATTTTGCACGAAGTGGCAGCAGCCAGCGTGGGAACGGACACCGTGAAATCAGGATCAGCCATATGTCTTCTCTGCCGAGCAGTTCTTTTATTTTTTCAAAATAAGCTTCTTTTTGGGAAGAATCCGCAAGTGACTGGAGATCATCGATCACAACAGTGTGCTCAGTAGTTTTCTTTTCTATATTGATCTCATCTGCAAGAATCGTTGTAGCACTGTAATAACTACATTTCTTCATATTAACATTATTTAAAATCAATGCAGTCTTCCCAATACCAGTCACTCCATAAAGATAAAGTGGAGTATGAAATTTCCGGGCTGAGCGGAATTTATACCCTGCTTTTTTCGGGCATATGTAGGTTTCGCTTACAGATTGAATGTTTTTCTTCATACTCCCCTCCTCTTGATTTTCAGATTTTATGTAGTGTATCTTTATTGTAGCAGAGTATTTTTCTTTATGGAACTATCCGAAAGGATAGTTTTTTGTTTTTACGTGATTATGGTGACATTTTTTCATTACAGAACAAAGCGGACAAGTCCGCTTCAAACTCCCTGAATCCCTCAATCTTTGAAGGACTTGTTACGCTTTGCGCGCCAGATGCAGTCTGCTTTAGCAGACATATTCCACATGCATCTGGTCGCATCCTCGCGGAGCGTTTTTGTGTAATAGGAACATTACGGAGTAATTTCCTATTACACAAAAAAAGCCGGGATCCTTACGGATCCCGGACATATATGGGGAGAATAAGCATTGGAAGGTTAACCTTCGATTGCAATGTAACCATTTTTTTCAACGGCTTTCGGTGCTTTCTTCGGAACAGAAAGTTTCAGAATACCGTCTTCGTATTTTGCATGAATATCTTCTTCGCTGACAGCATCGCCAACATAGAAGCTTCTGCTTAAGGTTCCTGCATAACGTTCGCGTCTGATGTAGTTACCTTCTTTATCTTTTTCATCTTTATCCAGACCTTTGGCTGCTGCCAGTGTCAGGTAGCCGTCTTTCAGCTGAACCTTAATCTCATCTTTCTTAAATCCAGGAAGATCTACATCAAGTTCATAGCTGCCGTCGGTCTCACGGATATCTGTTTTCATCATGTTCTGTGCATGTTTACCATAAAGTGGATTTTTCTTGCCCCAAAACTCATCGTTAAACGGGAAGTTCATCCAATCATCATCAAATAAGTTTTCTCCAAAAATACTAGGCATCAACATAAGTCATCTCTCCTTTTATGATAAAAAATCTATATTTAAGCCTTGCGGCTGTTGCCTTCAAATCTATATTTAACGGCACCGCCCGAAGTCTTCGGGCAGTACCATAAACTTTTACCTGTCAGATATTATCTGCCGAAATTCTGTCAAATCAGTTAGCCATCGATTATTCAATGGTAATATACTTCGGATCGTTGGAAACTGGTTTTGCTTCTTTCTTCGGAACAAACAGTTTCAGGATACCGTGTTTGTATTCACCTTTGATATCTTCCTGTGTGACATCTTCGCCAACATAGAAGCTTCTCTCGCAGGCTCCTGCATAACGTTCACGTCTGATGTAACGTCCTGTCTTCTTGTCATCCTCTTCTTCATCAAGACCTTTGGCTGCACTGACGGTCAGATAACCATCTTTCAGTGCTACCTTTACTTCATCTTTCTTAAATCCAGGTACATCAATAACCAGTTCATAACCTTCCTTGGTTTCTTTGATATCTGTTCTCAGAAGATTCTGTGCTCTGTGTCCATAAAGTTTCTTTTCTGCTTTCTTCTCATCTTTGTCATCGTAATAGAACGGTGTAAAGAAATCATCAAATAAGTTTTCTCCAAAAATACTAGGCATTAACATAAGTCATCTCTCCCTTTTTTAATAATCTATATTGAAATAAGTTTTTATTCGGAACCCGGTTGGTATGAGTGATATCTAAGAGATTTTCTTTCATCTTCTTAGCTCTTTATCTCTCTTCCTTTGTTCTAGCTGTAATATAACACACATTGTTAGCATTGTCAAGAGGTGAGTGCTAATTTTTTGTGAAGATTTTGTGAATCCTTAAATGAAAAACTAACTTCCACCTTTAGTCTGTTTTGCTCTACATTAGGAACTGGG